>CACGFX010000008.1 GCA_902572395.1 uncultured Synechococcaceae cyanobacterium | reverse complement strand
CTGCTACGAAAGCTCCCATTCCCGCAAAAATGTATGTACTTGGTGCATGTCCTGTCACAATTTCCACCCAGCTCCCCATTATTAGTCCGATTGAACCTCCTAAAGTAAGCATTGGATAGAATAATCCTCCAGGAGCTCCCGATGCTGCAGCTAAACCTGTCGTGATAAATAATACTAAAACTGCTAATAAAGCAATTCCAATACTTGTATTTTGTTCAGCTATTATTTTCTGTAATTCATCTAAATTATGAAATGTACTTGGCAAAAAAGCATAGATACTTCCTAAAATAAGTCCACAGATACTCATTTTTAAAACAAATTTATTTTTATACCACTTTTTTCCAAGATTTTGCATTAACAAAACAAATCTGCTGTACAATTCTGCAAAAATTCCAATAATTATTCCTAGTAAAACTAGGTAAATAAAATCTATAGGTAAGAAAAAAACTGATGGGTCATATTCTTTTTGGATTAAAAATCCGAGGTTAAAATCAAAGCCTCCTGCTTTAGGATCTAAACCCAAGGCTTGTATTATATCAGCAGATGAATCTGCAATGAAAGTTGTGATTACTACTAGTAGTAAAATTACTGGTTTAGCAGAGTTTAATAACTCTTCTATTGCATAGACAAATCCTCCTAATGGGGCGCTAAATACTGCAGCTATTCCAGCACCACCACCTGCTGCTACTATTACTCTTCTGAAAGCTGTAGGAGCTTTGAGCCATTTGGCCATCTGCCAAGCTACTGATCCTCCCATTTGAACCGATGGACCTTCCGGTCCCAAAGGGAATCCACTACCAATAGCAATAATTCCTGATATGAGTTTTACTAATCCTACTCTTATATTCATTGGAACTTTTTTATGCCTTAAGAACCCCATGATTTGACTCACGCCTGAACCTTTTGCAGCAGGCGCTATATTTTTGATCAAATATCCTGCAATGGCTCCTCCAAGAGCTCCAAAAATAGGTAAGACTGCAATCGATGGGAATTGGTCTAATAATGCTAATCTCCAATTATTAATAAAGTAAATTCCAGTTTTAAAAAATATGCTTGTAATTGAGGCTCCTAAACCTGTTAATAGGAGCGAAAATACAACGACTAGGGATCTTTGTTTTAATAATTTTTTGATGGTACGAGAAGAATTATTACTTGTTTTTTGAATATTATCTTTTATAAGGTTTGGCATAGTCCATGATTACTTTGACAAGCTGAAATCGTTTATTTCATCAAACTGAAGATAACGATAAAGTTCCTCTGAATATGGATTAATTTTATTTTTAGTAATATCCTGATATTCTTCAATTTCAGGTATTTTTCCAAGCAGTGCACAAACTGCTGCCAATTCTGCACTCCCTAAAAATACTTGCGCATTCTTGCCAAGTCTATTGTCAAAATTTCTTGTACTGGTAGAAAATACTACAGAACCTTGATCAACTCTAGCTTGATTTCCCATACATAAAGAACAGCCTGGCAACTCTAATCTTGCACCACAATCTTCGAATATTTTATAGTAGCCTTCAGCTTTTAGAGTTTCTTCATCCATCTTTGTTGGTGGACAAATCCATAATTTAGCTTTTAAATTTTGTACTCCTTCAAGAACTTTTGCAGCTGCCCTGTAATGACCAATATTTGTCATGCAAGAACCTATAAAAACCTCGTCAATATTTGTATTTGCAACATCAGTGATTTCTTTTACATTATCTGGATCATTAGGGCAAGCAACTATAGGTTGTGTTACTTTTGCTAAATCAATTTCAATGATTTCTTCATACTGAGCGTTTGAATCTGGTTGAATTAATGATGGTTTTTTTAACCAATTTTTCATATCATTTATTCTTCTTGAAATCGATTTTGAATCTTCATAATTGCTCTCGATCATTTTTTCTAGCAGGCAAATATTGCTTTTTAAATATTCTTGAACAGTTTCTTGGGATAAAAGTATAGAGCTACCAGCGCATGAGCGTTCTGCAGTAGCATCAGTAAGTTCAAAAGCTTGTTCAAGTTTTAGGTTTGGCAATCCCTCGATTTCCATAATTTTCCCGTTGAATATATTTTTCTTATTTGCTTTCTCAACAGTTAAGAGTCCTTTTTTAATTGCGAAGAGAGGGATTGCATTAACTAAATCTCTAAGAGTAATTCCTGGTAATAATTCTCCCTTAAATTTAACCAGCACAGATTCTGGCATATTTAATGGCATTGATCCTATTGCAGCGGCAAATGCAACAATGCCTGAGCCTCCAGGAAATGAAATGCCAAGAGGAAATCTTGTATGACTATCTCCACCCGTGCCAACAGTATCAGGGATAAGCATTCTGTTAAGCCAGCTATGAATGATGCCGTCTCCAGGCTTAAGAGCTACTCCACCTCTTTGAGATATAAAATCAGGTAATTCTTTATGGGTAAGTAGATCTACTGGTTTAGGATATGCAGCTGTGTGACAAAAACTTTGCATCACTAAATCTGCAGTAAATCCTAAACAAGCTAGTTCTTTTAATTCATCTCTAGTCATTGGCCCAGTGGTATCTTGACTACCAACTGTGGTCATAATTGGCTCACAGGTCATTCCTGGCCTAACTCCATTTAAACCGCATGCTTTGCCTACTATTTTTTGAGCTTGAGTAAATCCGGCACTACTTTCGGTTGGATTTTGTGGTCTAGTAAATATTTCACTTGGTTGATAATCTAATTTGTTTCTAATTTTGTCCGTAAGTGATCTTCCAATCATAAGATTAATTCTTCCACCAGCTTGAATTTCATCAGTAAGAGTTGATGGATAAAGCTCGAATTTGCTTATTAATTCTTCAGTATTTGAATCTTTTTCAATTTTTTTAATAATGCCTTTATAGGGATATATTTTAATAACATCTCCTGTTTTCATTTGAGATACGTCAGCTTCTATAGGTAAAGCTCCTGAATCTTGTGCAGTATTGAAGAAAATTGGGGCTATTTTGCTGCCAATTATTATTCCACCTGTTTTTTTATTGGGAACAAAAGCGATATCTTCTCCTATATGCCAAATGAGTGAATTAATAGCAGATTTTCTAGAACTTCCTGTTCCAACAACATCTCCAACATAAGCTATTGGTAAATTTTGTTTTTTTAAATTATCAAGAATCTTTAGTCCATCAGGTTTTTTAAATTCCAACATAGCTAATGCATGCATTGGAATATCCGGGCGTGTTGTTGCATGTACAGCTGGAGATAAGTCGTCTGTGTTTGTCTCACCATCAACTTTAAATACTAAACAAGTAATCTCTTTTTCCAGAACTTTTTTATTTATGAACCATTCTGCATTTGCCCAACTATTTACAACTTCTTTTGCATAAATATTATCTTGAGATAATTCATAAATTTCATTAGCCGAGTCGTAAACAAGAATAATATTTTTTAAAACTTCTGCCGCTTTTTTTGCGAGTAAACTATGTTCCCCTTTAAGTATTTCAACCAAAGAATTTACATTGTATCCGCCTATCATTGTTCCTAGTATTTCAATTGCTTTTTCGGCATTAATTGATTTGCAATATTTTTCGGAATTAACAATAGCCGTAAGCCAGCTTGCTTTTACGTAAGCAGCCTCATCAACTCCTGGGGGTACTCTATTTATTAGTAGATCAAGTAAATAAGATGAATCATAAGTACTATCTTGTTCTAATAATTTTGTAATACAATTTGTTTGATCAGCATTTAAAGGTAGAGGAGGTATACCTTTGGCAGCTCTTTCAGCTACATGATCTGCATAATCTTTTAGCAATGTTTCCAAATTCTTCATTAGTAAGGTTTAATGCCTAATCTATTGTTATTTTTAATATTGAAAAGGAGAGTATTCATAAATGCTTTTTTAAATATTCAAATTTCTTAATTAATCAATGACGACATCATCAAATAATTCAGCGTTAGAAAAGACATCAGATTTACATGTTGTTGAAACACGTCCATTAATACCTCCAAGCCGATTACATAATGATATACCTTTAGATTACGCCTCTGCTAATACAGTATCTAATACAAGAAGATCTATACAAAATATTTTGCATCATAATGATCAGAAGCTTCTAGTAATTGTGGGTCCATGTTCAATTCATGATTTAGAGGCGGCAAAGGAATATTCAAAATATATTCAAAAATTCAGAGAAAAGTATAAAGATAAATTAGAAGTAATAATGAGAGTATATTTTGAAAAACCAAGAACAACTATTGGTTGGAAGGGATTAATAAATGACCCCCATCTAGATGATTCTTATGATATTAATACTGGTTTAAGAAGGGCAAGAAGTTTGCTTTCATATTTAGCAACTCGTGGAATACCCTCTGCTACAGAATTACTAGATCCAATTGTTCCTCAATACATTGCCGATTTAATAAGTTGGACAGCTATAGGTGCGCGGACTACTGAAAGTCAAACTCATCGGGAAATGGCATCAGGATTATCTATGCCTATTGGCTTTAAAAATGGAACGGATGGTTCTTTCACAACTGCAATCAATGCAATGCAGTCAGCGTCAAAATCGCATCATTTCTTAGGTGTAAATGAAAATGGAATGGCTTCTATTGTCAATACCACAGGAAATCCAGATGGACATATAGTTTTAAGGGGTGGGTCACAAGGTCCAAATTTCGAAAGTGAACACGTTAAAAGAATTTCATCTGAATTGCAGCAATGTAATCTTCCCCATAAAGTAATGATTGATTGTAGTCATGGAAATTCCAATAAAGATTTCCGAAAACAGTCGGAAGTGCTAAAAAATGTAGCTTCTCAAATTAGTAATGGTGAAAAAAATATTTTAGGAGTTATGCTTGAAAGTCATTTGAAGGAGGGAAATCAAAAACTTGTAAAAAAAGAAGATCTCCAGTTTGGCAGAAGCATTACAGATGCATGTATAGATATAGAAACAACAAAAGAATTACTTGCTATTTTATACAATTCACTTAGCTAGTTATAAAAAAATTAAAAAATAATGCTGAAGAAATTGGAACAATGAAATTATCTATTCCTAAAACACTAAATTGTTCGAGCAAAGTCGCAAAAAAAGCTATTGTAAAATAATTTAAATTTAAACTATTTTGCTGGGCATATCCTATTGAGCAAACTACTATCAAACTTGTTAAAAACATTGTCATAGTTCCAAATAAAGATTTTTTTTGTTTAAAAAAAATCCAACTCTTTGAATTAAAGCTTTTTCCTATTAACCCAGCTAATCCATCACCAAAGGTCATTATGAAAAATCCACTAATTAATGCATATGGATCTTTATCCCAGAAAAGATAAATCAAAATAAATAAACTTAGACAATAAAATAATGTTCCATAACTCTTTCTCTCAACATCTTCAATTGTTGGAAACAATTTATAGGTGTAGTTGATGAAAACCATTATTGAAACAATTCCTGTAAAAATTAAAGCAGAGTTTTGATTAATTTTTAAAAATTGAGCAATTGGTATTAAAGGCCCTATTCCAATATGTATTATTTTTCTGACGATTTCTTTACTATCTTCATTATATTTTTTAAAAACTATTGCTATTAGAAAAATTGAAAATAAATATAATAAAATTACAGTAAATTTTATCAATTTGGTTAAGCTGCTTTTTGATGAGTTGTCATTACTCTAAGTTTTAATATTGCTTTAGCTTCTAGTTGTCTTACTCTTTCTCTTGAAACGTTAATTTGTCTTCCTATTTCTGCGAGTGTTAATGGTTCTTCACCATCTAAGCCAAATCTAAGCTTCATTATTTTCTGTTCTCTTTCATTTAATTGAGAAAGCCAAGTTCCTAAATGCTCTTTTTGAATAGTTCTATCCATACCTTCCATGGGCTCTTCACAGTTTGGATCAGGTATGAGTTCACCAAGAGTACTCCTGTCCTCTTCGCCTCTTGCGTGAGCATCTAGGGAAGCGCAAGGAGCACTTTGCGAGATTAAATCTTCTAAATCTTTTTGATCAATTCCCATTTCAGTTGCCATTTCCAATCTGGTAGGCTGTCTACCAAATTTATGTGACAATTCTCTAGAAACTCTTCTCATTTTGGATAGCTTTTCACTTATGTGAATAGGCAAACGGATTGTTCTTGCACTATTATCAATAGCCCTTGTCATTCCTTGCCTAATCCACCAGTAAGCATAAGTTGAGAATTTATATCCCATAGCAGGGTCAAATTTATCTACTGCTCTTTCAAGGCCAATCGCACCTTCCTGGACAAGGTCTAATAATTCAAGCCCTTGGTTCTGGTATTTTTTTGCAACGGAAACAACTAGTCTTAGATTAGCTGCCATCATTCTATCTCTGGCTCTTTTGCCAATCTTAATTAGATAAAGATTTTGTTGAGTTCTATCAGTTTCAGGAATTTGCAACAACTTTTTCATGTTCTGAACATGATGAGCTAACTCTATTTCCTCTGCTGGAGTCAAAAGAGGTACTCTTCCAATGCTACTTAAGTAATAGCCAATAGAATCTGAAGCGAGTCTGCCAGATTTTTTTTGGCTTTGTTTTGCCGTAAGACTGGATTTCGATTTGCGAGTCTTGCCCGCAGTGTTTGGTAATCTTGGCTCATCAAAATTATTATTTGAAGAGCTTTTCGCAGATTCCAGAGGGATCCCCATCACCCTGGCCTCCTAAATAATGGATTTTTTAAAAAGCTAGCACTGAAATTGAAATAAAAACTACTTTTACGTTGAAATTTTAAAGACAAAAAATTTTCATTTAATGCTTATTTCTTTAAATCCATTGATATGAGATGATTTTATAAAAATTAAAAAAAATTTAAAATATTAAGTATTTTTTTAAATGTTGTAAAAATCAATATTAATTTTATTTTTCTATGAGGTCAATTTGAGAACGATTATCCGATGAATCTAATTTATATTTCGAATAGGAACCATCCTCTTTCATTATCCAAGAAAAGTAATCATCTTTAATGTAGGTTTGCAAGAGCGAGTATATTTTAGATTTCAATTCGTAATCCTCTATAGGCGTAACAGCTTCTATTCTTCGATCAAGATTTCTCCTCATCCAATCTGCACTCCCAATAAAAACCTCATTATCCCCGTTATTACAAAACCAAAAAATTCTTGAATGTTCAAGAAAATGGCCAATGATGCTTTTAACTTTAATATTTTCACTTAAATTTTTTCGTTGGGGATATAAGGAACAAATTCCTCTTACGATAAGACTAATTTTTACACCTGAGTCCGAAGCTAAATAAAGAAGGTTAATTATTTCTGGGTCTATTAAGGAATTCATTTTTGCAATTATTTCAGCCTTTTTACCTTCTTCTGCATTCTTAATTTCTCTCTTTATGAGAAATATAAACTTCTTTCTCATCGATGAGGGAGAAACTAATAATTTTTGATAATTTTTTTGTTTAGAATATCCAGATAAGTAATTAAATAACTCAAGTAAATCGGATGCGATTTCAGGATCTGTGGAGAGTAATCCTAAATCTGTATAAAACTTTGAAGTATTAGAGTTATAATTTCCAGTTCCAATATGAAAATAATTTCTTAATCGTCCTTTTTCTTTTCTAACTATTAAAGCTATTTTTGTATGTGTTTTAAATCCTATAATTCCATAGACAACATGAATTCCAGCTTGTTCCAGTTGTTTTGCCCATTGAATATTATTGTCTTCATCAAATCTTGCTTTTAGTTCAACGAGAGTCATTACTTCTTTCCCATTTTCTGCAGCTCTCATTAAAGCTGCGATGATAGGAGAATCCTTGGAAACTCGATATAAAGTAATTTTTATCGCCATTACAAGTGGATCATCAGCTGCTCTGCTTATAAATTCTTCAACTGAAGTTCTAAATAAGTCGTAGGGATGATGAAGCAGAATATTTTTTTTCCTAAGTATCTTAAAAATAGAATTTAGATTTTTGTTTGTAGATAAATCTAAATTTTTTAATTGTGGGTGAGTTTTTCCAATTAGTAGATTATCCTTTAAATCATCTCTATTAATTTTTGTCAGCTGATTTAAATCGTCTAAGCCCAATAAACTTTTGCAAAAGTATATATATTCTTCCTGTATTGAGATACTCCCAATAAGTAACTTTAGAATATTTTCTGGCATATCCGATTCAACTTCTAATCTAACTACGTCTCCACCTAATCTTCTTTTTTGCAAACTTTGTTCAACTGCTAAAAGAAGATCATCAGCTTCAAGTTCTTTTAATTCTAAATCTGCATCTCTTGTCACTCTAAAAAAGGAGTAATCTATACATTCCATTCCATTAAATAAAGTATTTATATTATTCCCAATTAAATCTTCAACACTTATGAAGACATAAGAAGTTTCATCACTCTCTTGAATAATTTCATTGGGAATTTGTATAAATCGATTTATATTTTTTGTTGGTATTTTTACTCTGACAAACTGATTTTTAGAATCTTCCTGATCTTTTATTAAAGCTGCCAAATTTAGACTTAAATTACTTATAAAAGGGAATGGATGTGCTGGATCTACAACTAATGGAGTTAATAATGGGAAAATAGATGAATTAAAGTAGTTATTGCACCAATTTCTTTGATTTTCACTTAGGTCCTTAAATTTTTTTAAAATTACACCTTTTTCTTTTAACTCATTATTTAATTCATTATTAATATAGTTTTCTTGTAGGTTAATTAAATTCTTTACTTCTTTATTTATTTTTGTTAACTGCTCTTTAGGGGTAAGTCCATCAATACTTTTTTTTGTAATACCTGCTTCAACTTGAGCCTTTAATGAAGCTACCCTTACCATAAAAAATTCATCTAGATTATTACTAAAAATTGAACAAAATTTTACTTTATCTAGGATTTTGTAATCCTTTTCCATACCAGTTAGAAGTACTCTTTTATTGAATTCAATCCAACTTAATTCTCTATTAATAAAAACATTAGCCTGGCTTTTCATTAAAAAACTTTTGATTTTTGATCGTTAAAAGAATTATTATTTTTACCCTCTGCAATAAGGTATATCATGAAAAGTAAGATAACGGAACCAGCTATAAAAGGTGATTTAGGACCAAAACTATCATAAACCCTTCCTGCCATTGCAATTCCTAAAACTCCCCCAAGACTCTGTAAACCCTGAAGATTACTTAAAATTGATCCTTGTTTATCAACTTCTAATTTTTTTGATATTAGTGCTCTTAAAGTGGGTGTAATTAACCCTGCCCCAACGGCTAAAAATGAAACAGCTGAATAAATATTAATTGTCGCATTTTCTTTTGGAGCAGTTATTAAAAGAGCACATGCTACAAGAATGAAGCCTGATCCCATAAGTGTTAATCGCATTTCGCCAAATTGCTTTACCAAAGGCCCAATTAGTCCTCCCTGAACGATAATCGCAATGATTCCTACTACAACAAGAGTTCCACTTGATGCTTTGGTGGTCCAGTTTAAGGATTCTTGAAGGAAAAATATAAGGATATTGGTCAATCCAGTAAAAGCGATAAAATAAATAAAAAAAGCTAATGATAATTTTTTAATCTTTTCTTCTTTGAACACTGCAAATAGAGCTTTTAAAGGGTTTTTTAAAGCAGTTTTTGATTTATTTATTTCGCTATTAGGCTTGGTTTCTGGTAAGTAAAAAAATACAAGGAGAAAATTTATTATTGGAATGATTGAGGCTATCAAAACTGGAATAATAAAATTATTATTTGTATTTCTTGCAAAAATTACAACAAAAATATTACCTAAGAAAAAACTTAAACCAAAAGCTACACCAATAAGACCAAATGTTTTTGCCCTTTTTTCAGGGCTTGAAATATCTGCGAGAATTGTTGTTGCAGTAGCTGCAGTCCCCCCACTTAAACCGTCAATTAGTCTCGCTAAAAATAATAAAAATAATGGGATAGTGGCTATTGAATTTGACCAATTAAAAAGAACTGTAAAAGATAATATTGATATTCCTATTATTGAACCAGTAATACAAAAAAGAGTGACAGGTCTTCTTCCATATCTATCACTCATAAGTCCTATAAAAGGAGAAGCTGTAAATTGAGCTAATTGGTAAGTGCATGATAATAAACCGTATGTACTTGCTTTAGAGTCAAAAAGTAAAACAAAAGAGGGTAATATGGGTAAAAGTATACTTTCACTTAATCGATCATTTAGAAGAGTGACAAAAGCACTTAGGAGAGTAAATTTTTTATTGGGTTTTAATAAACTTTCTTTCACAATATTTACCTTCATTGCGATTAACTTTTACTACCATACTTGTTAATGGAGATTATTGTGCCCGGTATTGTTTATTTAGTTGGAGCAGGTCCTGGTGACCCTGAGCTTTTGACTCTTAAAGCTTTACGCTTAATAAAAAATTGTGATGCACTAGTTCATGATGCTTTAATTCCAGATGAAATAACAAAAGAGGCAGGTAAAAATACAGAAATTTTTCATGTAGGCAAAAGAGCTGGGAAGTGTTCTGTACCTCAAGCCGAAACCAATTCTCTTATTGTGAAATTAGCAAAAGAAGGCAAAAATGTTGTAAGGCTTAAAGGGGGAGATCCATTCGTTTTTTCTAGAGGTGGTGAAGAGGTATCGATTTTAGAAAAAAATGGAATTTCAGTTGAAATCGTTCCAGGTATTACTTCTGGGATAGCTGCCCCAACATATTTTGGTATTCCACTAACCCATAGAGATGCTGCGAGTTCCGTAACTTTTGTCACTGGACATGAGCGTGTAGATAAGGAAAAGAAGACAGTGAATTGGAGACATTTAGCTAAATCATCAGATAGCTTAGTGATTTTTATGGGTATAAAAAATATTCAATTTATTGTGGAAGAATTAATTCAAGGTGGTTTAGATAAGAGTACTAAATGTGCTGTTATTCAAGAAGCTACTTTAAAAAATCAAAAATGTTTGATAGAGAAATTAGATAATCTTCCAGTTAAAATCAAAGATAAAGAATTTTTAGCTCCATCAATTATCATTATTGGAAAAATTGTTGAATTTAAAGTGAATAATAATATAACTAAAGTATCTGATGTCTATTTACCAGATATTAATAAAATTCAACTATATAATAAATCCCAAAAGTAAATTGGATCGAATTTAGCTTTAAGTTTTAAATCATTAACTTGATTAATTTGTCTGCAAGATAAGCTATTAATTGCAATTATTATGTCATCATTTTGAAATTTTGGAGGAATTAATTCTTCTTTTACAATTTTCAATTTTAAAGCTTCAGAAATCATAATCCCCTCTAAACAGCCGCTCTCTTTTCTAGGAGTAATCCATTGATTATTTCTTTTAATTAGAAGATTAAATGTACTTCCACAACAAAGTTCACCTGACGTATTCAAAAGAATAGAATCATCAAATGATTTTTCATTAGCTTCTGTCAAAACTTGTATTGCCTGATTATATGAAAATGTTTTGCATTTACTTATAAGACTGAATTCATTGATTTTTTCCGTTTGACTAATGCAAACGCTTATCGGATTAAAATTTGGTTTGATTCTATAGAACTCAAGCCATAAATTATCCAAATCTTTTGTCTCTGAAGTGCTATCAATTGTTAGTGTTCGACCTTCATTAGTTCCTCGACTATAGTTTATTCTTACTGAAGCAAATTGATCATTTTTAAGCGATAACTTTTTAATTCCATCGTCAATAAGTTGTCTCAAAAATAATTTATTTTTTTTGAGATTAATATTTAAAATCTTGCTACTTTTTTCTAATCTTTTCAGATGTTCATCAAAAAGAATAGGTTTGTTTTCTTTTATCAAAATGGTTTCAAATATACCATCAGCAAATTTTAATCCTCTATTATTAGCAGCAATAAATATTCTATCAATATCCAACCATTGATCCTTGTGCCAGCCTAATGTTTCAATCATTTGAGTGAATCAATTAATGGTAAAAGTTTCCACTTTAGTTCATTAGTTTCCTCTTCAGGGTTTGAGTCAATAACTATTCCGCAACCAGCATGTATATTGATTTTTTTGTCTTTAATTAAAAATGATCTTATCAGTATATTGCTGTCAAACTCTCCATTCCAGTCAAGCTTCAAAAATGAGCCACAATATGGTCCACGTTCACATTCTTCTAATTCGAAAAGTCTCTGGCATGATCTTAATTTAGGTGCTCCAGTGATAGAGCCCCCAGGCCAACAAGCTTTTAGTAAATCAACCCAGTTTTTTTCTTTTTTTAATTTGCCTCTGATTACTGATGTTAGATGATGAACTTTTACGAAACTTTCAAGCTTTAATATTTCTGGCACCATAATACTTCCTGTTTCGCAAACTTTACTTAAATCATTTCTTATTAGGTCAACAATCATAATATTTTCGGCTCTATCTTTTTCGTTCGTTATTAAATCGATAGCATTAAGTGCGTCTTGATTTAAATCATTATCTCTGGATCTAGTTCCTTTGATTGGTCTTGATTCTACAAAATTTTTATTATCTATTTTTATAAATCTTTCTGGCGAGGTAGATAATACAGCCTCTTTATAATTATCATTATTTATTATTATTCCTCCGAAGGGAGCTCTTAATTTTCTTCTTATTTTCAAATAAATATCTAAAGGATTATAGTTTTTGGAAGATACAATTTCGCATTTAGTTGTTAGGTTTGCTTGAAATATATCTCCTAAGGAAATTAATTTTTTCAATTTTAGAATATTTTTCTGAAATTTTTCAGCCATTTCGTCCAAATTGATTTTTGAAAAATCAAAATACAAATTTGTTTTAATAATATTTTCTTCTTCAATATTTTTAATATTGTTGATTATTTTTTTATAATTCATCAGTTCAGATGAGTTTGTGCCTTCTATAATAATTTCTTTTTTTATTAGATTACATTTAATGATTGGATCATATGATGCAATCCATAATGTTGCCATATTAGATTTTCGCCATGGGTTTTTGGGTTCTATGAAAACTCCAGCTTCATAACTTAACCATCCGATCCAAAATCCTTTTTCAATATTTCTTAAATTGTTAAATGGATTATTAGTTTTGTCTAAGTTATCGATATCTCTTGATTGAATTATTTTTTTAGGTTTAATTCCTATTATTGACCATTCCCCATTTTCTTTGCCATCACTGTCTAGCCAAGCTAATCCTTTATCTCCGAATTTTTTTGTTAAATGATGCGTAATCAGAGCTGGATCTATCCATTTTTCTAGAATTATTTTTTTTATTTTCATTTTTTATTATTGTTATTAAGCCATTTTTTATAAGCAGCATTTCTAATTCTGCAGCTATCACACTTACCGCATGGTTTTGAATTGCCCGAATAACAACTCCATGTTTTATCTAAAGGGACGTGATTATCAAAAGCTAATTTAATAATTTCCTCTTTATTTAAATCTAATAGTGGTGTCCAAAGTTTTATTGGATTATTTTCTCTTCCTCTTTTATTGGCTAAATCTGCTAACTCTTGAAATTTTTTAATGTAGTCAGGTCTGCAATCTGGATAACCAGAATAATCTAGTGCATTAACTCCTAATCCTATAAAATTAGCATCTATTGCTTCGGCATAACTTAGTGCAACGGAAATAAATATAGTATTTCTCCCAGGAACATAAGTATTAGGAATTGTATTATTTTGTACTCCTTCTATTGGAATATTTTTTTGAGTATCAGTTAATGAGGAGCCACCCCATAAAGATAAGTCAAGCTTAATGATTTTAAATTCTTCGATATCAAAGTGTTTTGCAATTATTGCTGCAGAATTTAATTCTTTTTTATGTCGTTGACCGTAGTCAAATGAAAGGCCAAAAATTTTAGCTTCGGATTTTTTGGCGATACCAGTAACTGTAGAAGAATCTAAACCTCCAGATAATAAAACTACTATCGATTTATTTTTAAGAGTCATATGATTTCAATTAATTTTTAAGTATTTGTGAGTTTGAAGGCTCAATTTCCAATCGGGGTTATTTTTTACGAAATCGATAGCAAGAGAAAAACCATTCGTATTGTTCCATGCTGGCTGTAAATAAAAAATTTTATCTTCTTTTTTTAAGCCATCTTCGCTTTTAGAGGGTTGATATTGTTTTAAAGTTTCTTTTTTTATTTGAATAGCAAATTCAATATCTTCTATATCATTTATGATTATTTTGATTTCATTACAGTTTTTTAAAAAATAATTTTTTGGAGGTGAGTGTCTTTTAGGAGATAAAGTAATCCAGTCATAGCTTCCTGATATCGAATTGACTCCACTTGTCTCAATATGAATCTTCATTGGCTTTTGTTCTTCTCTTGTCGTCATTTTTTTTATGGCTTTGCAAAAATTATCCAAGTTATGTTGTAAAGGTTCTCCACCTGTAATAACGCAAAAAGATGCTCCTTTTTTTCTGGCAATTTTTATGCGATCTATTATTTTTTCAATTGATATAGAAGGGTGTTTTTTCTCGTCCCATGAATTCTTGGTATCGCACCAAGAACATCCAACTTTACATCCGGCTAATCTGACAAAAAAAGCACTTTTTCCAGCGTGATAACCTTCACCTTGTAATGAATGAAATTGTTCGACTAAGGGTAAAAAATTTGTCATTTTCATTCAAAAAAATTAAGAATATTAATTTGATTGAGTTAACTTATCTTGAGAGGCTTTTATTAATCCTTTAAATAAAGGATGAGGTTTGCCAGGCCGTGATAAAAACTCAGGATGATATTGACAGGCTAAGAAGTATGGATGATTTTCTAACTCAATTAATTCAACTAATCTGCCATCTGGTGATGTACCACTAATTTTGTATCCAGAATCTAAAAAACTTTGTTTGTAGTAATTATTAAATTCGTATCTATGTCGATGTCTCTCATATATAACATCCTCATCATATAAGTTTTTTCCAGTTGTATTTTTTGTCAATCTACATGGATAAACTCCAAGTCTCATTGTCCCACCTAAATCAACTACATCTTCCTGTTCTGGTAATAAATGTATCACTGGATTTGGAGTGTTTGGGTCTAGTTCTGAACTAGATGCATCTGGAAGATTAGCTACATTCCTGGCCCATTCTATAACTGCACATTGCATACCAAGGCACAAACCTAAAAAGGGAATTTTATTTTCTCTTGCGAATTTTATAGCCGAAATTTTTCCATTGACTCCTCTATTGCCAAATCCCCCGGGTACGACAATTGCATCAACTTCATTTAAGTAAGTTTCTGCTGAATTTTTTTCTATCATTTCAGCGCTGACCCAATGTAAATCTAATAAAGCCTTTTGTTCAATACATGCATGTCTTAAAGCTTCAACAACGGATAAATATGCATCTCCAAGTTCAATATATTTGCCTACAAGGGCAACTTTTATTGGATCTCCAGGATTTCTTAGGTTGTGTATTAGTTGCTCCCAATTTTTCAAATCACATTTTTTATCTTCAAGGTCTAAATACTTCAGGGTTTCTTTGCATAAACCTTCTTTTTTTAAAGAAAGAGGTACAGAATAAATACTGTCTGCGTCTAATGCTTCTATTACTGACTTAATATTTACTCCACAAAATCCACTAAGTTTCTTTTTTAGAGCTTCATTGATAGATTTATCACTTCGGCATACAAGTAAATCTGGCTGAATTCCAATTGATCTTAATTCTTTCACTGAATGTTGTGTTGGTTTAGTTTTTATTTCGCCAGAGGTTTTGATGTAAGGAAGTAATGTTACGTGTATGTATGCAACATCGTTCTTATTGACATCATTTTTGAATTCTCTTATTGCCTCTAAAAAAGGTAGAGATTCAATATCACCGACTGTTCCACCAATTTCAGTAATAATAATATCTGCATTGCTGTTAGCGGCTACTCTATGAATCCTTTCTCTAATTTCTCCCGTTATGTGAGGTATTACTTGCACAGTTCCACCGTTATAATTACCTCTTCTTTCTTTATTAATAACTGCTTGATAAATAGATCCCGTTGTTACACTGTTCAACCTAGTCATTGCAGTATCAGTAAATCTTTCGTAGTGACCTAAATCTAGATCGGTTTCAGCTCCATCTTCGGTTACAAATACTTCTCCATGTTGAAAAGGGCTCATTGTGCCTGGATCAACATTTAGATATGGATCTAGTTTTAATATTGAAACACTATATCCTCTAGACTTTAATAATCTACCTAAACTTGCAGCTACGATTCCTTTACCAATGCTAGAAACTACTCCTCCGGTGACAAAAACAAATTTTGACATTAAATATTTTTAATTAAGCACTGCCTCCTTATATTTTATTTAAACAAAAAACTTTTAGATCATCCATATATATTCTTATTCATCAATTGTTATTTCAATATCTAATTCTTTTAATTGTGATTCTGAGACATTTGAAGGCGCATTTGTGAGAAGACATTTTGCTTGTTGATTTTTTGGAAACGCTATTGTTTCTCTGATTGAATCTGCACCTATGATCAGCATGGTAATACGATCTAATCCAAACGCTATTCCACCATGAGGAGGAGCACCCATTTCTAAAGCTTCTATTAAAAATCCAAATTTTTCATTAATCTCTTTAGCAGTAAGTCCTACCGTTTTCAAAACCTCTCTTTGCAAGTTTGCTTCATGAATACGTAAAGACCCACCTCCTAATTCCAAGCCATTAAGAACTAAGTCATAAGCATTTGCTGTAGAGTCCTCGATTTCTTTTTGCAAGTTTTCAGGATCTTTAGATTTTATATTTTTTGGAGAACAAAAAGGATGATGTAAAGCTTCATATCTATTTTCCTCTTCATTTCTCTCAAACATCGGGAAATCAGTTACCCATAAGAAATTCCATTTACTTTTATCTATGAGATTTAAGTCTTTTGCGATGTATTGTCTCACTCTATCTAATGACTGGTTGACAATTTGTTTATCTCCAGCACCCAAGAGAATTAAGTCTCCATCTTGCGCTTCGGTGATTCTTAAAATATCAGTTATATGCTCTTCATTTAGATTATTTTTAATTGCCCCAATAGTCTCAAGCTCATCTCTTTTGACCCTTATAAAGGCCAAACCACCAGCTCCTGCATCTTGAGCTACTTGGAAGATATCACCTCCTGGTTTAATTCTTACGTTGCTAATACTTAAATTTCCTCCTTTGACTGTTATGGATTTTATAGAACCTCCAGACTTAATAGCCTTGGTGAAAATATTAAAGCCAATATCACCTAATACTTCTCCTAAATCTTTTAATAACATTTGATATCTAGTGTCTGGTCTATCAGTGCCATAATTATCCATTGCTGCTTGCCATGACATTCTTGGAAAAGCATTATCAAAATTAATATTTAATACTTCTTTCCATATTTTTTTTATAAGACTTTCATTAAAAGAGATTATTTCTTCTTCACTAATAAAGCTCATTTCAATATCTAATTGCGTAAACTCTGGCTGTCTATCTGCCCTTAAGTCTTCATCACGGAAACATTTTGCGATTTGATAATACTTATCTAAGCCTCCCACCATTAAAAGTTGTTTAAATAGTTGTGGGGATTGAGGTAGAGCAAAAAAATCTCCATTCGAAAGACGTGCAGGAACAAGAAAATCGCGAGCGCCTTCTGGAGTTGATTTTGTAAGTAATGGAGTCTCTACTTCTGTAAATCCAAAATTATCAAGAAATTCTCTAGCAACTTTAATAATTTTATGTCTTGTTTTTAAATTTTCTAGTAATTTGCCTCTTCTTAAATCGAGGTATCTATATCTTAATCTGAGTTCCTCCTTTGTATTTTCATAATCATGTATAGATACTGGAAAAGGTAGGTTTTTTTTAATTTGGTTGAGAATTTGCAAATCTTTAACTTTAAGCTCTAACTCTCCAGTACTTAAATTTTTATTTATTGAATCTTTTGGCCTTTCGTTAATAATTCCGCTAACCATTATTACTGTTTCATTTCTTAGAGTTTCTGCCTGTTTAAATAGATCTGCACCATCATCGGGGTTAATTGTTATTTGTAGAAATCCACTATGGTCTCTTAAATCAATAAAAATTACACCACCATGATCTCTTCTTCTATCTACCCATCCGCATAAATTAACTAATTTACCAATATCTGTATTATTGAGTTCTTTGCAAATTTTGTTTCTCATCTAAGTTTGATTTATTTATCAATAACTTATAATAATTCTTTAAGGGTAAATTTAGTTAATAATTTTTTTTATAAAACGCTCTCTTTGTAATTACCCCTTTGAATTGTTTGCCTCTTATTGATACTTGAACTTCATGATTTATTACGGCATGCGAAGTATTGATGTATGCAAAAGCTATAGCTTGTTGTTTAGTTGGAGACCAACTGCCGCTTGTGATAGTCCCAATATTTTCTTCACCTTTAAGAACTGCACAACCTTTTCTTCCTATTGCTTTACCTTCTATAGAGAGACCAACTAACTTTTTTTGAATACCTAATCTTGACTGCTCTTCAAGAAATCTTCTTCCAAAGAATTCGTGATTATTTTCTAGATGCACTAGCCAGCCTAACCCTGCTTCATATGGAGAAGTTTCTTCATTTATATCTTGACCATAAAGATGCATGCCTGCTTCAAGTCTAAGTGTATCTCTAGCTCCTAAACCACAAGGTGCAACATTTTTGGAAATTGAGAAATTCCATAAATTAATTGCTGCTTTTTTAGATAAAAGTATTTCTAGACCATTTTCCCCCGTATAGCCTGTCTTTGAAAAGAAAATTTTTTCTTTAGGCGAAATATGTTCAAAAATTTTATATTCGCATCCAAAGTTAGGGATATGTGATATCGAAGATTCAATCCATTCTTCAAATAAATTAAATGAGTTTTTTCCCTGCAGTGCTAAAAGTACTTTGTCTTTTTTAAAGTTTGTTATCGAAATTTCAGACATATTTAAATTATTTTTTATCCACTGAAAATCTTTTTCATATCTACTTGCATTAACTATTAACAATAATTCTGATATGTCATTTTCTTTTATACCGAGGTCATAAATTATTAAGTCATCAATTATTCCTCCTTTATGATTGAGCATTACTGTATAAAGTCCTTGTCCTTCAGAAAAGGAGTATAAATTAGTGGGAAAAAGTTTTTGAATATAATCCTTTGGATTGATTCCCTTGATAGAAATCACACCCATGTGAGAAATATCAAATAATCCTGCTGAAGATCTAACTGATTCATGCTCTTTAATTAATCCTGAAAATGATATGGGCATTTCCCAACCTGCAAAATCCACTAATTTTGCATTAGATTCAACATATTTTGAATAAAGAGGACTTTTTAGCAAATCCATGAAATATTAAATTTAGTCTTTTTACACTGTAGTTTAGAAATTTTTTATTGCATATTTTCTAATGACAAAATTAAGCTTCTAAGTACTTTGGCTGCAACTATGCTACTTACTCCGCTTTTATCAATTTCTGGAGATAATTCCACAATATCTGAAGCCACAATTCTAAGGTCTTTTAAAGTTTTCAGTATTTCTTCAAAATCATTCCAAAAAAATCCTCCCGGTTCTGGAGTGCCCGTCCCCGCTATTAAACTGGGATCAAACCAATCTAAATCTATTGTTAAATAGATTGGAGACTTCGCGTATGGGAGAAGAGCTTGTTTTAACTCATGTGCATTTCCGCCTGGACAAAAGTTAACTAATTGGTTGTTGTTATGCATGATTTCAAATTCTTCTTTAGTCCCACTTCTAATTCCTACTTGCAAAATTTTTTTTTCAGGTAGCACTTCCAAGCATCTTTTCATAGTACAAGCATGACTATGTTCATTCCCTATATATGATTCTCTTAAATCTGCATGAGCATCAAGTTGAACCAATATTAAATCTGGATATTTTTTTACTAATGCTTCAATAGCACCTCTTGTAATAGAGTGTTCGCCTCCAAGCATAATAGGGCGAAGGCGTTTACTAATTAAATAATTTGTTGCTGATTTAACCGATTCAATAACGGACTTTGAGTCATTTTTATCAATTAGTATTGATCCAAAATCAACATACATAATATCCTCTAAGTCTTTTTTTATTTTTGGACAGTATGTTTCTAAACAAGAGCTGACTTGTCTTATTGCTTCTGGACCAAATCTTGCTCCTGGTTTAAACGAACATGTCCCGTCATAATTAACTCCAAAAATACCAATTGAGCAATTCTCTGGGCTTCTTTTTGCTCCCATATAAATTGCATTTTCATTATTAAATAAATTTTTTGTCATCTTATGAATCTACTTCTTTTACAATTTTATTTGGCATCATTTTGAATGCTGCATTTTGAAAATTTAAATTCCAAATTTCACATCCTTTTTCTATTTTTAGGACTTCATCATAATTTTGCTTTGACAAATTTAGATCTTCTGAAGAAGCGAATGTCCAACTCCAAATCCCGCTTGGATATATAGGCACAAAGGAATACATAGTTTCAGAAACTTTGAATATATTTTTTAGGGTTTTCAAAATATTTATGTGAATCTTTTTGAAGGATTCAGGAGATTCGCTTTGCGTTGCTAATATTCCCTTTGGTGTAAGTATTCTTTTACATTCTTTATAAAAAGAATCTGAAAATAATAAATTTGAAAATTCTGAGGGATCTGAACAATCTATAAAAATAACGTCATAAAAATTATCTCTTGTTTTTTTTACCCATTTAACACCATCATCAACATGTATTTCTAATCTTTTGTCATTCCATGCTTCGCCTCCAATTTCTTTTAAAAATTTTTTAGATATTTTGATTACCTCCTCATCAATTTCTACTAGATCAATTTTTGATATTTGAGAATATTTAATGCATTCTCTTGCTGTACCGCCGTCTCCTCCACCAATAATTAGTACATTAGATTTTTCGTCAATGCTACTTAATGCTGGATGCACAAGACACTCATGATAATATTTCTCGTCTTTTAGTGATGTCATCCAACAACCATCAAGCATTAAAGCTCTGCCATAGTATTCATTTTCAATAACAATAATTTCTTGATATTGTGATTTTTGTTTAATTAAAACATCTCCATTTAGACCGAATCTTGAGCCTTTATGATATTCATCTATCCAAGTTGAAATATTAGTCATTTGCTTTTTAAGAATTTTTTCTTTTAAGTTTTCCCTTGGCTATTTGCCAAAGCCTTTGAAAGTCTTTAGGAGTTTGTTTTTTAATATTATCGCCTGCATGATGTTCAACGATTGAAAATCTGTCTAAAAATTTTTTATTAGTTTTTTGAAGAGCTGATTCAGGATTTATTTTTAAAAAGTTTGAAATATTCAGAAGGGTAAAGTAAATATCCCCAAATTCATTTTTTATTTCTGAATCATTATTACTTTTAATTGCTTCCTTTAATTCATTAATCTCTTCTTCTAACTTTTCAAAAATCTGATCGGTACTCTCCCATTTAAAACCATATTCTTTAACAACATTTGTGATTTTATCTGTTCCAACAATTGGTGGTAAATTTTTGATTTTCATATTTAAATTTTTACTAATTGATGATTCCATATGAGGTGTTTCTTTTTCTGAATTTTTAATGTTTTCCCAAATCTGTTGGGATTTTTCTAGAGATACTTTTTCTTTTTTTTTGAAAATATATGGATGTCTATTAATAATTTTCTTGTTTAGATTTTTTATAACATCATTTAGAGTAAATTCTTTTTTTTCGTAACCGATTTCAGCATGAAGCATTACTTGTAATAATAGATCTCCTAACTCTTCACATATGTTATCCGCCTTTTTTTCATATATAGCCTCTATAAACTCATTACTTTCTTCATGTAAAGATGGGATCAACGATTGATGAGACTGTATTTTCTGCCAAGGGCATCCCCAAGTTTTATTTTTTAATGATTTGATATTAGATATTAAAACTTTAAAGCTTTCTAAAGTCTCTAAATCGGAATATTTTTGTAAGTTATATCTATCGTTTGAGGACATAGGATATATTTTATTAATTTAATTTTGCCTCAATCATGAAATATTTAAATACTTAGTATAAATATTTCAACTTCATCTATTAGAATGGTTTATTATTAGGGCGATTAGCTCAGCGGTAGAGCGCCTGCCTTACAAGCAGGATGTCCCTGGTTCGAACCCTGGATCGCCCATTTATTATTTTTCTAATGACTGAGATCGTCAATCTTTCAATCAGTCAAAGCGCTGCATCAGAACTATCTAGGCAAGCTTCTTTCGGAGGTTCTCCAGGAGAAATGTCTATTGATTTGGTAGAGGATAAAAACTGTTCCGAAGGATGGATGCATATTAAATTGAGGCCAGGTTCATGTAACGGATCCCCTATTTCAAGAACTGAAGGAGTAACTTTATACGCGGATGTAAAAAAGTTTAATTTACTTAAAGATTTAAAATTAGATTATTACGGTGATTTGAGCGGTGGTGGATTTCTGATTTCAACACCAAAAAATGCAAAACGTTGTTCCTGCGGTTCTGGCTTCAAACTTTTGTAGAATGGATGTGTCTTTTTTTGCAAACTAATATTGTTTTCATTAATTGGCTGCTCTCAAGATAAAATAAACAAAAAGTTTATTGAAATAAAATTTGGACATGACAGAGATGAATGATCAATTATTTTTAGAGAATTATTCACCTTTTGAAGTAGAGAAAAAGTGGCAAGAAAAATGGGAAAGTCTAAAGGCGTTTAGTCCTAACCCTGAGGATGAAGGGGAGCCTTTTTGTATTGTTATTCCGCCACCAAATGTAACTGGATCTTTGCATATGGGGCATGCATTTAATACGGCTTTGATAGATGTTGTAGTGCGTTTTCAAAGACTTTTAGGTAAGAATGTTTTGTGCTTACCAGGGACTGATCATGCTTCAATAGCTGTTCAAACTATTCTTGAAAAACAATTAAAAAGTGAAGGCAAAACAAGCGAGGATATTGGAAGAGATGAATTTCTTAAAAGAGCATGGAACTGGAAAGAACAAAGTGGAGGAAGAATAGTTTCTCAATTAAAAAGGATAGGATATTCAGTTGACTGGACTAGAGAAAGATTTACTCTTGATCAAAAATTAAATGAAGCAGTTATTGAAGCTTTTAATATTCTCTATAAAAAGAATTTAATTTATAGAGGCGAATATTTGGTTAATTGGTGTCCTGAATCTCAATCTGCAGTAAGTGATCTTGAAGTTGAAATGCAAGAAGTAAATGGTCATTTATGGCATTTTAAATACCCTTTAATTTCTGAAAGTGGTGAACAGTTAGATAAGTACTTAGAAGTTGCAACAACAAGACCAGAAACTCTTTTGGGTGATACTGCTGTGGCAGTTAATCCTGATGATGATAGATATAAAGAATTTATTGGTGTTAAAGTAAAAGTTCCTTTCGTTGATAGAGAAATACCTATTATCGCTGATTCACATGTTGATAGAGATTTTGGTACAGGTTGTGTAAAGGTTACTCCAGCCCATGATCCAAATGATTTTGCAATAGGAAAAAGGCATAATTTAAAACAGATTAACGTAATGAACAAAGATGGAACTTTAAATAAAAATGCAGGTATTTTTCAAAATTTAGATAGATATGAGGCTAGAAAGAAAATTATCAAAGAATTGGATAACTTAGGCCTTTTGACAAAGATAGAGAATTATAAACATACTGTTCCTTTTTCTGATAGAGGTAAGGTTCCAATTGAACCTTTATTGTCAACACAATGGTTTTTGAAAATGGATGATATATCACAAGGATGTCTTAATGAAATTGATTCTAAAAAACCATCGTTTATTCCTCCACGTTGGGAGAAAGTTTATAAGGATTGGTTGGAGAATATTAATGATTGGTGTATCAGTCGTCAATTGTGGTGGGGACACCAAATACCAGCATGGTATGTTTTAGATGACTCTCAAGACTCAATAGAACAAAATACTCCATATATTGTTGCAAGAAATGAACAAGATGCCTTAATCGAAGCTAATAAAAAATTTGGATTAAATATTAAATTGGTACGTGATAAAGATGTTTTGGATACATGGTTTTCAAGTGGTTTATGGCCTTTCTCAACCCTTGGTTGGCCAAATATAAATGATCCAGATTTTAAAAAATGGTATCCAAATAGTGTTCTTGTTACTGGTTTCGATATTATTTTTTTCTGGGTGGCAAGAATGACGATGATGGGGAATACTTTTACAAATAATATTCCTTTTAAGGATGTTTATATTCATGGTCTAGTTCGAGATGAAAACAATAAAAAAATGAGCAAAAGTTCAGGTAATGGTATAGATCCAATACTATTAATTGATAAATATGGTTCTGATGCTTTACGGTTTGCTTTAATTCGAGAAGTTGCAGGCGCTGGACAAGATATCCGGCTCGATTTTGATAGGAAAAAAGATACATCTTCAACTGTTGAAGCTTCAAGAAATTTTGCGAATAAATTATGGAATGCAACTAAATTTGTGTTAATTAATAAAACTTCTAATAATAATTATTCTATTAATGAGAGTGATGAAACTTCCTTAGAGTTATGTGATAAGTGGATTTTATCGAAATTGAATCAGGTAAATATAAAAGTTGCTGCCTTGTTGAAAGAATATAAATTGGGAGAATCTGCGAAACTTCTATATGAATTTGCGTGGAATGATTTTTGTGACTGGTATGTAGAATTTGCTAAACAAAGGTTTAATAATAAAGAGACTAAAAATAGACAAATATCTGAAAAAGTTTTAATAAAAGTGCTCAATGATATTTTGGTAATGATTCATCCTTTTATGCCGCACATTACTGAGGAACTTTGGCATGTGCTGCAACTAAAACCAGATAATGCATTATTATCTCTTCAAAAATGGCCAATTCACCAAAATAAATTTGTTGATAATAAGCTTGATAATTCCTTTCAGCAACTCTTTGAAATTATTAGGTTGATTAGAAATTTGAGAGCTGAATTAGGTCTTAAGCCATCAGAAAAAGGTCCTGTATATTTAATTTCAGACAATGATGAATTGATTGATTTTTTAAAAACTTTAGTTGATGATATTCAAACCTTAACTAAATCTTCTGAAGTATTTATTTTTAAAACTAATGCTGTTGATAAAAAAGAGTTTGTTAAATCTTTTTCAGGGATAATTAGTGATTTAGAGATTTACTTACCTTTTCAGGATTTTGTAAATATAGATGCATTAAAGGAAAGGTTAACCAAGGATTTAAAAAAGGTGACTATTGAATTAGAAAATTTAAATAAGAGATTATCTAATAAAAACTTCGTTGAAAAGGCTCCAATAGATATTGTTGACGAATGCAGATTTAAATTAAACGAGGGTTCGGTACAAAAGGAAAGAATTACTAAAAAACTCGAACTTTTGAATTGAGAATGAATATATTGCTTGAAAATATTTATAATTTGTCTTTTTTTTTTAATACTGGTTTAGGGATCTTTTCGTTTGTTTGTATTTATATTTTAATTGTTTTATTAATACTTCCAGCCTCTTGGTTATCTTTATTATCAGGTTTTTTATATGGCTCATATTTAGGATCAATTATCGTTTTCATTTCCGCTTCCTTAGGAGCATCAGTTGCTTTTTTTGTATCAAAAAGTTTTTTTGCAAAAAAGCTAAAAAATCTTTTTAGCCGTTATCCAAAATTAAGTGTCATGGAAAAAGTAGTTGAAAAAGGCGGACTTAAATTAATTTTTTTAGCGAGATTATCGCCGATATTTCCTTTCAGTATTCTTAATTATTTTTATGGTTTGAATAATGTTAAATTTAGAGAGTTCGCTCTTGGTCTTCTTGGAATAATTCCAGGAACTTTTCTTTATTGCTCAATAGGTAGTTTGGCAAAAAGTATTCAGGAGTTAAAAAATGTGCAATCACCAAATAATTTATATATAACTAGCATTGGAATTATTTCAACTTTTTTAGTTGTATATTTCTCAGCTAAATACTCCAAAGAATATTTTGAAAAATCTTAAGAATTTACTCTTTAATATTCCAATCTCTAATTGATGCAATTAAGATAAACCACAAAAGCCTTAATTTACCTAGTAAAGTTTTGTTGGCTTCTAATTCGATATATTTTGCCTGTCCACAAGGTGTTTTTATGTAGTTGAAAACTGTTTTGTTGGTCATAAGTCTCTCAAAAAGTCCTGATAATTATTTTTATATTTTATAGCCATGATTTTTATTTTTTTTATTTAAAAACCACATTTTTCTTTGGCTACTTTGTTGAATATTATTTTAAATTTACACTTTTTCTCCATCTTTAAATCCTCTAAAGCATTTAAATCTAGGAAACCTAAGACTAAAAGCCACTGCATCTTTTGACTTGGTTTTTGCATCAGCTCTGATTTCTACAAGTTGACCAACGAGATGATTACGTTTTGACCAATATTCTTCACGTTGGATATCACTAAATCCGCTTCCGCAACTAAGACTGTATTTATACCCATCATCTTCTCCTTCTACCAGGATTGCTCCTAGTCTCCCTTTGTTGCGACCTGTACCTTCCTCAACCGATACAACTTTTAAAGTGACTTCAATGAAAGGTTTTGCTTTTAACCAATTGTGTGTTCTTTTACATTCATACATAGCATCAGGATCTTTAATCATTACTCCTTCATAACCACCTTCCACAGCAGATTTATTCAGCTCTACAAATCTTTTTTGTCCTTCAATAGTGTCGAGATCTACATTTTCCCATTCAAGTGTTTTTATATGTTTTAGAAGCATAGAATGTTTTGCTACCCATTCTTTTACTAATAAACTTCTTGCTGTTTGACTAGTGTTCCATCTCCCTTTTTGAAAGTTTTCAAGGGGACATAAGTCAAACAGGTGTAGAACTGCGTCTTTTGTTTGTTTGCCATCTTTTCTATGAACCTGCTTCATTAAATCCTGAAAGTTAGCGCTCATTACTTCACCATCTAGTACTAAGTCATGCGAGGCAGGATCTTCTCTTAAGACGTTTTCTATTTCTGAGATAATATGACCAAAATTATGGAATTGTTTTCCATTACGAGAAAACATTTCTACTTTATTTTGTCTAATAATAGTTATGACGCGCACACCATCTAATTTGATTTCAATTTGCTTTTTTCCTATCATTTTTTTTTCATGATTTGCACTGTCATGAGCTAAAGGACAAGAAAAAATAGGAATCGCATATTTGGGAAATTTCTTGGCAATCTTATTGATTGTTTTTTCAGATACACCACATCTAAGATCTTTAATTAAAACTCGTCTATAAAATCCATTCCACTCTTCTTTTGTAGCAGATTCCATAGCATTTATAATTGCATCGCGAGCAGCATGACCAGTAAGTTCTCTTTGAATCAGCTTATTTGCTAATTCCCTAAAATCTTTCCATAAAAAATTTTGACTTTTTTCATTCTCTTTTTCAGGAACAATTTTTACACCAAAAGTTACCAATGGATTAAGAGCCATACGGATTCCCTCAAAAAAATCATCTAGACCTTGTCCCATTGCTTCTAAGATGATTTTTTCTTTATCTAATCTACTTGGGTGTAATTCTAGTTGATGTATTATCTCTTCTTTTAACAATTCTTTTTGCCTCATAAGAAATTATTAATTCACTTTTGCTATTCTGTCTATTTTCCAATCATTGTCAGTTTTTGCGAAAGTAAAATCTAATGGAAGCTCATCTTGTTTATCTTCTGATTTTAAATTCAAAGTTATTATGATTTGATCTTCTTGGACTCTAGGTCTTCCTGATTTTAAATTTCTGTATTTATTGAGGTTTAAACTAGCTAAAAATTTAAGAAAGTCTTGGCGCTTCACATGAGTTTTATAAGTTTTTGTAGTCAAACCATACGCTGCATCAATTCTGCCAGCAGCTATTTGATCAAAAAACTTTCTTACTAATGGATTAATTCCTCTGGCGCTTATAACTAATTTGACTGCATTAAAAGTCCAAAAAGAAACTAGTACAGCTCCGCCAACTAATAATGCTTTAATTCCGATATCTTTAACTAGTGTTGCATCCATGTTGATTTTAGTTTTTTATTACTTTAAGAAAAGAAATCGTTTTTGATGGCTTTTTTGTCAAAATAATATTAATTTTAATCCATAATGCCTGTAATTCCTCTTTTACCTCTATTTCATAAATTCAATAGCCAATATTTTGATAATTCACTAGCGGTTAATAATCAACCTTTAGTAAAAATTAGATGGAGTGATAATAGGTTAAAAACTACTGCTGGTTTTTATAAAAGAAGACGAATTAAAGGTCTTGTAGATTCTGAAATTATCTTATCGAAACCTATTTTGAGTAAATTATCTACTAGTGAAATAAACAGTACTTTATGTCATGAAATGATTCATGCATGGGTGGATAGGATATTAAAAAAAAATGAGATACATGGTCCAAATTTCTTAGAAAAGATGTATGAAATTAATCAGAAAGAGAAGAATTTTCAAATTTCTGTGAGGCACTCATTTCCTATTGAAAGGAGAGAATTAAAATACATAGGAACTTGTCAAAATTGTGGTGAGAAATTTTTCTACAGGAAAAGGATAAAGAATATTGCCTGTAAAAAATGTTGTGTCAATTTCTTTAATGGATCATGGAATAAAAAGTGTTTAATTTTGTTTGATTAAAAATATAAGATGTGTTTTTGTTTCTATATTTGGAATTATTTATATTTTAAAAAGCATAATAATTTATGGATTCAAGGAGAATTAGAAATCTTAAAAATAGTTTTGATAAAAATATTGTTGATAAAAAGGTTGATAAAATTTTTGAAACTGGCAGACAATTTGTTGATGGAGTATCTGGTGCTAGGCCAGGAAAAAGAAGGAACTCAGATTTTCAAGGAATAACAAGTAAGAGTGTTAAAAAAGTAGGAAGATGGGTATCTGAAAAAGTCGATTTATTTTTTGATGAAGATAATGATGATTGGAATGATGAGAATTTTTACGATGATAACAGCGATATTAAGACATTTTCTAGAGAATCAAATTCTTATGAATCTGCTAATCAGCACTCAAAAAGACCCTTAGAGGCAATATCTTTAAGGCAACCAAAAAATATACAAACAACTGAGCAAAAAAAATTGCCTTATGTAAAAGAGAGTAAGGACGAAGATTGGCCAGATGAAATGGATTTTAAAGTTGAAAGATGGCAAAGAGCTTCAGAAAAAGAGAATAATGCTTCGAGAGTTCAATCAAGCCAACAAGTTCAATCAAAATCAAGAAATCTTCCCAGATCAAGAAGAAGAAGAGTATAGTTTCGTAAATTCTTTAAGTCCTGAATAGCCTAATAAACTTTCTAAATGTGGATTGAATACTTCTCTAATAATTGTTAGGGGCTTTTTGTCTCGAAAAAATCTATAATTTCTTGACCAGAATGGACCTTTTAAACAAAATTGATCCTCTAACCAATTTGAATTAACAAGTGAAATTCGGTCAACTTCTCTAAACAATTCTGATCTGTCTTGTGTCAAATTCTTCCAAATTGGTTCTTCTTTGGCTTTTAAATTTTCATTTACTTGTTCTGCATTCCACCAACTTTCAGCCCATGCTAGGTTTTTATTATTGTTTTTAATCCATACTTGTCTTCTAATTAAAGGTCCATTTAATTGATTTAATTCTTTAGGACCTTCTTCAATGCATAGAGGATCAACTTGCATTGAAATTAATTTAATTTTTGTCTCTTGATTTGTTAAAAGCTGTAAATGTCTAGTTGGACTTCCATCCCCAAGCAGCATTAATTTCCATGGACCAGATATTTTTGGTAATGAATTTTTCACTAAAAAAGTAGAGGCTTTTTCTTCCCATAAAATTTTTGGTGAGTTAAAAAGTTTATTATCCAGTGCTCAGACGGAATGCTTTTAAGATGATAACTTTTTTTCGACAAAAATATTTACCTTTTCTTTTTTTATTTCTCTTATTTTGAGCCAAACAAGTAATGCAGTCAAATCAGCTTTGCTTACTCCAGGAATTTTTGAAGCATCACCAAAATTTTTTGGCTTTATCTTATTCAAATTTTCTCTAGCTTCTAAAGATAATGTATCTATCTTTTCATAATTTATTTCTTGAGGCAGAGATTTACAGCTTTGACGATTGATTTGTTCAATGTTGTTTTTTTGCCTTTTAAGGTAACCTTCGTATTTAATATCTATTTCAACACCTTCCTGTATTGAAGAAACTAGATTTTTTTTAGTCAAATTATGTTTAATTAGATCTGAATAATGAAAGTTTGGTCTTTTTAAGAGTTCTTTCAAAGTTGTTGAGCCTTTGATCTTTGATCCTGTTGCTAATTCTATTTTTTTTGATATTTCATCGGTATTTTTTAAACGAGTGTTATTTAATCTAAATTTTTCTTCCTCGAGAAGTTTCATTTTTTCTTGATAGGCCGACCATCTTTTCTCATTAATTAGCCCTATTTTATAACCTAATGGTGTTAATCTCCTATCCGCATTATCTCCTCTAAGAGTTAACCTATATTCACTCCTACTAGTTAGAACTCTGTATGGTTCTTTGAGATCTTTGGTAATTAAATCATTGATCATTGTTCCTATATAACTGCTTTCTCTAGTGAAGATTAATGGATCTTTTTTGCTTAGTTTTCTTGTCGCATTGACTCCTGCAACTAATCCTTGTGCTGCTGCTTCTTCATAACCAGTAGTCCCATTAATTTGTCCTGCACTAAATAAATATTCAATTTCTTTCGTTTCGAGCGATGTTTGGAGCTGTGTTGCAGGTATATAGTCATACTCCACAGCATATGCTGGTCGCAACATTTTACATGCATTCAATCCAGGTAAGGTTCTTAAAAGTTCTAATTGAATATTTTCGGGTAAACCTGTAGAAAATCCTTGTACATATATTTCAGGAGTATTAATTCCTTCTGGTTCTAAGAAAATTTGATGTGATTCTTTATCAGCAAATTTAACGATTTTATCTTCAATTGATGGACAATACCTTGGTCCCTTACTATCAATAAAACCGCCGTAAATGGGAGTTAAATGTAAATTGTCTCGAATTAGTTGATGTGTTTTGGTGGTTGTTCTTGTGATGTGACAACTAACTTGGGGCATATTATTTTTTATATCTGGGTCAAACGAAAAATATTTATTTGCTGCAGTACTTGGTTGAATATCTAATTCATCAAAAATAATACTTCTTTTATCAACTCTTGCTGGAGTGCCTGTTTTTAAACGTTCTGTTTTAATACCAATTTCGTGCAAATTTTGAGTAAGACCTTTTGCTGCTTGTTCACCTGATCTACCAGCTGACATTGATTTATTTCCTATCCATATTCTTCCTTCTAAGAACGTACCAGCTGTGATGATAACTGATCTTGCTGAATAATAACTACCAAAGAAAGTCCTTACACCCTTTATTCTTTTTTTAAAGGTTTTTTTTGAGTTCAATCCAATTTCTTCAGTTTTTGCAATATCCAATTCAGTAATCATTGCTTCTTTTAAAGATAAATTATCTGTATTTTGTAGTATTTCAATCATTTTTTTTGAGTATTCTCTTTTATCTGTTTGAGCTCTTAATGCCCATACAGCTGGGCCTCTACTTGCATTTAATATTCTTTTTTGTATAGCTGTCTCATCAGCTAATTTACCAATAATTCCACCTAATGCATCAACTTCATGTACTAACTGACTTTTTGCCGGTCCGCCAACTGCAGGGTTGCAAGGTTGCCAAGCAATCCTATCTAAATTGATTGTAAATAGGGCTGTGGAAAATCCTAATTTTGCTGTTGTTATAGCTGCTTCGCATCCTGCATGTCCTCCTCCAATAACGATGATGTCAAAAGATTCATTTGTTGAGTGATGATCTTGCATTTTAGGATCGATTTAATTTGCTAAATTCCTAAATCTCGTAAATTGAGGTTCAAATAATAATTTAACAGTTCCTACGGGTCCATTTCTATGTTTAGTGACAATGATTTCTGTAATTCCTCTATCTTCAGTTTCTGGATTATAGTATTCATCTCTATAAATCATTAATACTAAATCTGCATCTTGTTCAATAGATCCTGATTCTCTTAGATCGCTTAACATTGGTCTTTTATTTGTTCTAGACTCTACCCCTCTACTAAGTTGAGATAAAGCTACTACTGGTACTTTTAATTCTCTTGCCATGCTTTTAAGACCTCTTGTTATTCGTGAAAGTTCTTGCACTCTATTATCTGGGCTTGATCCTTCCATTAACTGCAGGTAATCAATCACAATTAATCCAAGTTCTTTTTTTTGTTCAGCTATTAATCTTCTGCACAGAGATCTCATCTCTAAAACACTTAAGTTAGGCTTGTCATCTATAAATATTGGTAATTGACCTAATGAATTGATACCTTCTCCGAGTAATGGCCATTCATCTTGCTGTAATCTTCCTGTTCTTAGCCTGCCACTCTCGATTCCAACTTCCATAGAAAGTAATCTATATGTCAACTGTTCTTTACTCATTTCAAGGCTAAATACACAAACAGGTAAATCTTGAGATTGTGCAACATTTTTAGCCAGATTAAGCACTATTGAAGTTTTCCCCATTGAAGGTCTTCCAGCAACAATTATTAAATCACTTCTTTGAAAACCTTGAGTCATGGCATCAAGATCGTAGAAATTTACTGGAATCCCAGCTACTGAAGTACCTAATGATCTTGACTCTATTTCATTGAAAGTACTTGTGAGGATTTCAGCTGCTTGAGTCAAACCTTTTGAAGGTTTTTCTTGACTGATTTCAAATATTTTTTGCTCTGCTTTATCTAGAACTTCATTAGTATCTTGAGTTTGATCAAAACCTAGTTGAACCACTTCATTTCCAGATCTAATAAGTTGCCTTCTCATGAATTTGTCGTTAATTAAATTAGCAACTTGTTCTATGGAAGCGGTAGAGGAAACATTTTCAACTAGTTCTACTAGTTTGCTGTTCCCTCCAATTTTTTCTAGTGATCCATTATCTGCTAACCAAGCACTCATTGATGTTAAATCAGTTGGTTTACCCTGGGTATGCAACATTAATGCTGTTTTATAAATCTCTTGATGGGCATTTATATAAAAAGCTTCAGGTTTAATTAAGTCTGCAATTCTTCCGATCGCGTCTGGATCGAGAAGTATGCCACCAAGAACAGCTTCCTCTGCTTGAACGTTTTGAGGAGGAACTAATCCAGCATTTTCACTATTAAAATCTTTTTTAAAATTTTTATTTTGCCCATTATTTGGAAAAGTTACGGAAACCATATCTTTAATTGCTTAGATATATACTCTGGCTACTTTTCAAAATAATGCAACAAATTGATTAACTTGTTACTTCAATATTTACTTCTGCATTTACTTCTGGATGTAATTTTATTTTTGCAGTAAAGGAACCTAAATTATGAATATCAGGAACAGTAATGTTTCTTCTATCAATTTCTTTTTTAGTTGCCGCTTCTATTGCTTCGGCAACATCTCCATTGGTAACCGTTCCAAAAAGGACGCCATCTTCTCCAACCTGTTTTTTGATACTGAACCTACCTATTGTAGATAATGCAGTTTGGAAATCCAAAGCTTCTTGCTTTAGTTTATCAGCAGCGATTTTTTCTTTTTCTTTCTTCCTTTCAATTTGTCTAAGGACTGCTGGAGTTACTGTCATAGCCTTGCCATAAGGTAGTAGAAAATTTCTTGCGTATCCAGGTGCTACTTCAACTAGATCTCCTTCCTTACCTAGTGATGCAATTGATTCAGTTAATGCGATTTGTACTCTTTTTGCCATGAAAATATTGAACAATATTGTTAATAATAAGACCTAGAGGGTAACTTTACTTTTTTTGCAAGACCAAATTTCGCAAGAATCTTAATATGTTCCCAAGTTATATCTATCTGACCTCTAAATAATCCTTGTTTTGCCGAATTGGGAAATGCATGATGATTATTATGCCAACCTTCTCCAAATGTTAATGCAGCAACCCACGCATTATTTTTAGATGAATCACCACTTTCAAATGGTGCTTTACCCCAACAATGCGTCGCGGAGTTTACTAGCCAAGTTATGTGATAAACAACCACAAGCCTTAATGGAATTCCCCATAGTACTAGAGCCCATCCTCCAACTCCTAATTTTTGACCTATTGCGTACAAAGAAAGTCCAATGGGAATTTGTAAGAATAAAAAATATTTATTTAGAAATCTATAGTATGGATCTTTGATTAAATCTGCACTTAATTTTGGAACAGCTTTTAGTGCTTCAACGTCTTTAAACATCCAGCCCATATGACTCCACCAAAACCCCTTTTTACTATTGTGATGATCTACTTCAGTATCTGAAAAAGAGTGGTGATGCCTATGTAAACCTACCCAATCTATTGGTCCATGCTGGCAACTTATAGCTCCACAGGTAGCAAAAAATCTTTCTAGCCATCTTGGAACAACAAACGATCTGTGTGATAATAATCTGTGATATCCAAGAGTGACTCCTAAACAAGCAGTTACCCAATAAAAAAATAATAATGAAGTGACTGCAGGGAGACTCCAGAATTTTGGTTGTATAGCTACAAGAGAAAGAATATGAATTGCAACCATGAAAACTATCGTTCCCCAAGTTTTATGTAGTCTTGGAGGATATCTTTTTGAATGGCTGGAAGGTTCCAGTAATTTTTCTGAGAGTTCTATAACTTTTTCAGCTGGGACAGGTTTTTTTAATTTTGCTGTTTCTTGGAAAATTACTGAATTCATGATATTGAAATACTATTTTCAAAATTACCGATATGTAATATTATCATACTATACTATTGATAAGTTTAATTATCTGTGAGTCTCGGATATCGCGATAAATTATCTAGAGGTCGAAGGGCTATGGCCCATTTGATACACCTCTGGCATGAAAGAAATGGTTGGTCTCACAGAGTTTTGCCACTACTTGCTGAAGTTCTTGATTTAGGTAAAGTTCATAATTCGCAAATTTCTAATCTTAGGAATGGGAAGTTATCTTCGCCAGGTCCTGAAGTTTTTCTTGCTTTAGCTCAAGTTAATACGATTCTTGATCAAGGCATAGAAAAAATCAGGGATCGTTTTGAAAGTGATTACCCAGAGTTATGGAAATCATTAGAAGAGTCTGCATTACCCCTAAAAAATGATTCTGGCAATCCATTGTCGGCCGGGGAGTTATTCGAGATATTTTCAGGATTAAAATCTCTACCTTCATCTTTTGATTGGTACATCGAAGATGAAGAAGCTTCTGCTTTAAGTGATGCTTTGTCAGTGCATTTTTGTCAGAATAAGGCTTGGAGATCATGTAAAATCCAGGTAATGGAAGCTTATGGCGTTAATAAATCTGCCCGTAGAGAACGTTTTGCTGAGGTAATAGCAGGAATTAAAGATTATACGGCGGAAGAATTAGATGGAGAACTACTTGATTTATATGAGGCTTCAAAAAAACTTTCTTATTTTCAGGGTAGTGGACCTAATGCTTTCCTTGCAGAATTAAGAAATTTAGCTTCTGAAAAATAACATGAGTTTTTATAATAAATGACACTAAACAATAACTCAAAACTGGCTGAAAACGCTGTTCTTTTTGTCGAAGAGAGTTTAAGTCAAGTTTTCCAAGAAAGGTCCAATCAGGTTTTCCAGAAATTAGAAAATATTTTGACAATTTTTAAGGAAGAAAAAGTTTCTACTAGTCATTTCAATCAATCTTCTGGTAGTGGTCACGATGATATATCTAGAGAAAAAATTGATGCGGTTTTTGCAAGATTGTTTCTTGCAGAAAAGGCAGCTGTAAGAATGCAATTTGTAAGTGGAACGCATGCAATAAGTTCTGTCTTATTTGGAATTCTTAGACCTGGAGATGTAATGTTATCTCTTACAGGACAACCATATGACACATTAGAAGAAGTGATAGGAATAAGGGGAGGAGGAAAAGGCACACTTAAAAATTTTGAGATTGAATATAAGCAAATAAATATCTGCGATAATTTTGATTCTTTTGAGGAAAAAATTGTTCATTCGTTTAAAGAAAGTTCATGCAAATTAGTATTCATACAAAAAAGTTGTGGATATAGTTGGAGAAAATCTCTTACGAATTATCAGATAGAGAAAATCTGTAGTCTTATTCATTCTCTTGATCCTAACTGTATATGTTTTGTTGATAACTGTTATGGGGAGCTCGTTGAAGATAGTGAACCAATTTCTAAAGGGGCAAATATAATTGCTGGATCATTGATTAAAAATTTGGGAGGAACAATCGTTCCTACTGGTGGGTATGTTGCAGGAGATGCAGAGTTGGTTGAGATGGCCTGCTCTAGATTAACCGCACCAGGTATTGGTTCTTCTGCAGGAATAAATTTTGGACTAGGAAGGTTAATTTTGCAGGGTTTGTTTTTAGCACCACAAATTGTTCACGAATCACTGAAAGGTGCAGATATGGTTGCAGGGGTTTTTAAAAATTTGGGATTTAAGGTTTTACCAGAGCCAGCAACATATAGATCTGATCTTATTCAGTCAGTAAGATTAAATAATCCCGATTTGGTACAAAAAGTTTGTCAATCTTTTCAAAACTCTTCACCAGTAGATTCTTTTCTGAATGTTGTTCCATCATCAATGGATGGATATGATTCAAAATTATTAATGGCAGGAGGTACATTTATTGAAGGTAGTACAAGTGAATTTTCTGCTGATGCTCCTCTAAGAGATCCTTACAATATTTATGTTCAAGGTGGTTCTCACATTGCTCACATCAAAATTGCATTAATTCGACTATTATCTGAACTATTAGAGCAAAAATTAATTTCAAAGGATTCTCTACTAACTTTATCTACTTAATCATGTCTTACCAGTTTCCAGGCTACCTCAACTATGCCGATACTCATGAATATGTTTTGGAGGAAAATGGATTATTAAAAATTGGAGTTAGTGAATTTGCTATAGATCAATTAGGAGATATTGTTTTTGTTGAATTAGCTGATCAGGGGGCGAATTTAGAGAAAGGTGAGTCTTTTGGAACAATAGAATCAGTTAAGGCAGTTGAGGAAGTCTATCTGCCTTTTGCAGGGGAAATAGTATCTGTAAATGAAAGTGTTATTGATAACCCTGAGCTTTTACAGAATGATCCTATTGGAGATGGTTGGTTAGTCATTTTGAAACCAGAATCAAAACCATCATTTACTGATTTGATGACTTCAGATGTATATAAATCAAAGGTTATGCCAAATTAAAGCGAATTCTTTATCCATAGGCTAAGTTATAGAAAAAATTTGGACATGAAATCCACGGTTAATTCAGATTTATTTATTAATAGACACCTTGGCTTGAGTGATGCTGATGAGCATAAAATGCTTTCTAAGCTTGGTTTTAAAAATATTGATCAATTTATAGATCAAGTTATTCCTGAAGATATTCAGTTAAAAGATAAGTCTTCTGAAATATTACCCAGCGGATGTTCAGAAATTGAGGCTTTAAATGAACTTGAAGAAATTGCGAATAAAAATAATAAAATGAGATCCCTAATAGGGCTTGGTTATTACGATAATCACATGCCTAAAGTAATTCAAAGACATGTTCTTGAAAATCCTAGGTGGTATACGTCTTATACTCCATACCAAGCAGAAATTGCTCAAGGAAGATTAGAAGCTCTTTTTAATTTTCAGACTATTGTTTGTGAACTAACAGGATTCCCTGTTGCTAATGCATCTTTGTTAGATGAGGCCACTGCTGCTGCAGAAGCTATGGCTATGAGTTTTTCGGCAAGAAAAAATAAATCTTCGAAAGTTTATTTAGTGGAATCAAGTGTTTTTGATCATACTTTTAATGTTTTACAAACCAGAGCAAAACCTTTGGGAATATCCTTAAAACGCTTTACTCCAAGCAATCTTTCCAATTATGAGGATGTTTTTGGAATTTTGTTTCAATTACCTGGCAAAAATGGGGAATTATTTGATCCAACATTCTTAATATCTCAAGCACATAGATCTGAAATTACTTTAACGGCATGTATTGATCCGCTGGCACAAGTTTTAATTAAACCAATCTCTCAATTTGGTGTGGATGTTGCAGTGGGTAGTATGCAAAGATTTGGAGTTCCAATGGGTTTTGGTGGACCTCACGCCGCATTTTTTGCATGTAGCGAAAAATATAAAAGGCTTATCCCGGGAAGAATTGTTGGTCAAACTCTCTCTAAAAATGGAGAAAAGTCTTTAAGACTAGCATTACAAACAAGAGAGCAACATATTAGAAGGGAGAAGGCTACTAGTAATATATGTACTGCTCAGTCTTTATTAGCCATTATTTCCTCTTTTTATGCCATTTATCATGGACCTAATGGTTTAACCGAAATTGCTAAGAGAATTGTGCAGATGAGAATAAATTTAGAATCATGTTTGGCTGATTTAGGTTTTGAGATACCTGATGGGATTAGATTTGATAGTGTTGATATTTATTCTGAACATGCCCCAAAGATTCATAATGAGGCTTTAAAAAATGGTTATAACCTAAGAATTTTGCCTTTGGGATCAACTATTGAAAATTCAACTGGTTTTGGTATCTCTTTAGATCAGCTGACTAATGAAAAAGAAATTAAAGATATTGTGACTTTCATAGCAAACCTTTTAGAAAAAAAAGAATATTTAGAGCATATAAAATTTGATAAAGGATTTCATCTTGAAAGTTTAGATTTGAGATCCAGTGAGTGGATGCAGCAAGATATATTTGTAAACTATCAAAGTGAAACTGAATTAATGAGGTATATATTTCGACTTGCTGAAAAAGATTTTTCTCTTGTAGATGGGATGATGCCATTAGGAAGCTGTACCATGAAGTTAAATTCTGCAGCAGAGTTAAATCCAGTCTCTTGGGCTAATTTATCTTCTATTCATCCTTTTTCTCCACTAGATCAAACTAAGGGCTATTCAAAGATAATATCTGACCTAGAAAAATGGATAAGTGATATTGTTGGTTTAAAATCAGTTTCTTTTCAACCAAATGCAGGCTCTCAGGGAGAGTTTGCAGGATTATTGGCAATAAATTCTTATTTTGAATCAAAAGGTGAACTTTCAAGAAAAAAATGTTTAATCCCTAAAAGTGCTCATGGAACAAATCCTGCTAGTGCAGTTATGGCAGGATTTGATGTTTTAACGGTTGAATGTGATGACGAAGGAAATATTGATTTTCAAGATTTGTCGATCAAGGTCAAGACATTTGATAACCAAATAGGAGCCCTTATGTTGACTTACCCCTCTACTCATGGAGTTTTTGAATTACAAATCAGAGAGATATGTGACTTAATTCACTCTGTTGGAGGATTTGTCTACTTAGATGGAGCAAATTTGAACGCTCAGGTTGGATTATGCAAACCGGGGAATTATGGTATTGATGTTTGTCATTTGAATTTACATAAGACATTCTGCATTCCACATGGAGGTGGTGGTCCAGGAGTTGGTCCAGTTGCTGCATCAGAAACCTTAGGCCCATTTCTTCCTACTCATTCTTTAATGGATAATAATTCATCTAATAATTCCAATTACGTTTCCTCTGCTAAGCACGGGAGTGCAAGTATTCTTCCTATAAGTTGGATGTACATAAAAATGGCTGGTCTTACTGGTCTAAGGAAAGCAACTGCGCATGCAATTTTATCTGCAAATTATATTGCGCATTCTTTAAAGGATAAATTCAAGATTCTTTATAAAGGAAAAAATAATTTTGTCGCACATGAATGTATTTTAGATTTTAGAGATTTAAAATCCAAAACTGGTTTGAGTGTAAATGATTTAGCTAAACGATTAATAGATTATAGTTTTCATGCCCCAACTATAAGTTGGCCTGTTCCAGAGACGATAATGATAGAGCCTACTGAAAGCGAAAGTTTGATTGAATTGGACAGATTTTGTGAGGCTATGCTTTTGATTAGAGAAGAAATCAGCGAAATAGAAAAAAATATTGCATTAAAGAATAATAATGTAATAAGTAACGCTCCCCATACGCTGAATGAGTTAATTGCTGATAATTGGCATTATCCTTATTCAAAAGAAAAAGCTTCTTTCCCTTATAAAACTTTAACATTTATTAAGTTTTGGTCTTCAGTTTCTAGGATCGATAATGCATATGGCGATCGCAATTTAATTTGTTCTTGCAATGTAAATCAAGGAGAAACTTCAGAAGAAAAAAAATGTGCTTAAAGGACTAGCGTCCTTATCTTTACTTAGTTATTATCAGTGAGAATAAAAATTTAATATTTTCTTATAGAATTTTTTTAAATTTTTTTATTAAAATATTCGAGCATCAAATTTTTTGGGGTATTTGAAGCTATGACCAAAGATTTTAAATCTGGTAATGTAAAGCACCTACCAGTTAAAAATGTCGACTTACCAAATTTTGTCAATAATTTTTCAGGAGATAACTCAAATATTTGTTCTATTGAGGGAACTAATGTCATAAGAGTACCTTTTGGTAAAAAATTCTCAAAGAAAAAAAGGCCTGAAAAGAGTCAACATATCGCTACTCTAATACTTCCTTTAACTTCGTATAGTAGTCCTACACCTCCACACGTAGCATAATTAAGATTCATTTTAATCTTTTTCTTTGAGAGTATCTTCATAATAATTTTGCAGTTGTAACGTTGCTAGATTCCAATCCCATTTTTCTGCTTCGTTTCGTGCCTCTTTACTCATAACTTCTCTTTTATCTTCATTCTTTAGAATTTTTTTTGTCGCTTCAATCAAACTTTGTTCCCCATTATCTTTTTCATCAGGATCATATAAGCAACCATTAATCCCATCGCTAATAATATCTGGAATTCCCCCCTTGTTGGCTCCGATAACTGGACATCCGGCTGCCATTGCTTCTAGTAAAACTAACCCAAGTGTTTCTGTACTAGATGGAAATAAAAATATATCTCCAGAGGCATAGGCGCTAGCAAGTTCATCGCCAGATAAATATCCTATGAAATTAGTCTTTGTATTTTCGAAGATTTTTTCAAGCTGGTTTCTATATGGTCCGTCACCTACAAGTGCTAGGCAAGCATTAGGGATACTTTCTAAGACTGGTTTAATTCTCTCAATTTGTTTTTCTGCGGATAATCTTCCTACATAAATCAATAAGTACTTAGCCTCGTTAAATACCCCAAATAATTTTTTTCTCATTTTCTCACTTCTCAAATCCGGACGGAAACTGTAAGTATCCACTCCCCTTTGCCATAGAGCAGTCCTTTGAATACCTTTATCTTTTAACTCATTTACCATAGCAGTGGATGTACATAAATTTAACAAGGCTTGATTGTGTGCTGCTTTAAGTAATTCCCATAAAAGTGGCTCTAACATACCCATGCCGTAATGTTCTAGATATTTCGGAAGATGAGTATGGTAACTGGCAATTAAAGGAATATTATTAGTTTTCGCCAACCATATGCCTCCTAAGCCAAGTACAGCTGGATTCACAACATGTATCAAATCTGGGTTAAATTTTTCTAACTTATCTGAGACTGCAGGACCTGGTAGACCAAGTTTCAACTCTGGGTATAAGGGTAATGGCATTGCAGCAACTCCAACTACAGTTGCTCCCATATATGATTCTGGACACCCCTCTGGACAAAAAATTATAACTTCATCACCATTTTTTATTAAAAATTCAATTGTTTTTGTCAGTCTCGTTACTATGCCGTCAACTTTAGGTAAAAAAGTTTCAGTAAACAATGCAATTTTCACTATCTTAAGGTAATTATTTCAGAAATTTTAATTAGTCTTTAATAGCCTCAGCTTGTTTTTTGGTCCAGGATGAAATACAAGGTATGCGCTTAAGATCGCATCTATTGGAGTATTTTTTAGCAACATCAACAACTTCTTCTAATAAACCATTATCAAGAGTCGTCGGGTCTAAACCTAATTCTATAAAGCATTTATTATCAACAATTAGATCATTTTCTACTGCTTCATTCCTTGGATTTGGTAAATAATTAATATCAGCACCTGTTAAAGCCGCAACTTTTTTAGCTAGTTCTCCAACTTGATGACTTTCAGTCATTTGATTAAAAATTTTAACTTTTTCTCCAAGTTTTGGAGGATTTTCAAGAGCAAGTTGTACACATTTTACAGAGTCTTTTATGTGAATAAAGGCTCTTGTTTGCCCTCCTGTCCCATGAACACTTAATGGGTATCCAATTGCAGCTTGCATTAGAAATCTGTTTAGAACAGTTCCATAATCTCCGTCATAGTCAAATCGGTTTGTTAATCTTGGATCTTTCAAAGTTGCCTCTGTATTTGTTCCCCAAACAATCCCTTGGTGTAGATCAGTAATCCTTATAAGATCATTTTTGTTGTAGTAAAGAAATAATAATTGATCTAATGTTTTAGTCATATGGTAAACACTTCCTGGACTTGCAGGGTGTAATATTTCTTCTTCAAAGCGGCTTCCATCAGGTTGTGGAACTTCCACTTTTAGATAACCTTCTGGAATTGTTGCACCTCTATGTGATCCATATCCGTAAACTCCCATTGTTCCTAAATGTACAACATGAATATCTAAATTACTCTCTACTATTGCAGCAAGGAGATTGTGGGTGCCATTAACATTATTATCTACTGTATATCTTTTTGTAAAACTAGATTTCATCGAGTAAGGCGCAGCTCTTTGTTCTGCAAAATGGATAACAGAATCTGGCTTTTCATCAATGAGCAAATTTAGTAATTTTTGATATTGTTTAGAGATATCCATGTTAAGAAATCTCATAGGCTTACCTCCAAGTTCTTCCCATGCAGAAAGTCTTTCTGTTATCGAGGCAATTGGAGTTAAAGATTCTACTTCTAGATCAATATCAATTTTTCTACGACTTAAATTGTCGACAATAATTACATCATGATTTTGCTCTGCTAAATTGACCGCACAAGGCCAACCACAAAAACCATCTCCACCTAGAACAATAACTTTCACTTAGAACTCCTTAATTAATAAATTCATAGTATATTTATTAAATTACTACAGTTTGCTTCAAATTTGCGAAAAAATATTGAAAAAAGTTTCAAATCTTCTTTCTTAATACGATAAATAAAAGAATAAGTTTTATTTCTCTTTAAAAACGTTGCTCAATGAAGAAAATTAGATATGTTTTTTTCCGGTGAACTTGCTACTGCAAAGTCTTGTTTTTTAATTCTTCCTGCCAGAAAAGCCTGCCTGCCAGCTTTCACGCCATAATTTATCGCTTGGGCCATTAGAGGAGGATTTTCAGCTTGCGCTATTGCACTATTAATTAAGACACCATCAGCTCCAATTTCCATAGCTTGAGAAGCTTCACTAGGCACTCCAATTCCTGCGTCAATTATTACTGGCACTTTTGCATTCTCAATAATTATCCCAATATTTGATAAATTTAATAAACCTTGCCCAGAGCCTATAGGCGAGGCCAATGGCATCACAGTTACACAACCTATTTCTTCTAGTCTTTTTGCAAGAATAGGATCTGCATTGATATAGGGAAGTACAGCAAAACCCTTTTTTATTAAAATTTCGGCTGCTTTAATGGTTTCTATTGGATCTGGTAGCAAATACTTTTTGTCAGGAATAACTTCTAACTTCACAAAATTATTTTCTTCTTGACCAGACAATTTTGCAAGCTCTCTACCCAAAATTGCAATTCTCACTGCCTCATCGGAATTAACACAACCAGCTGTATTAGGAAGCATCCAGTATTTTTTCCAGTTGATCTTTTCGAGTAAATTGTCTCCGGTCTGATCATTTTTAATTCTTCTAACAGCGACGGTTATAATTTCCGTTTCTGAATTTGACAAACTTTCTACCATATCTTGCGTAGATTTGTATTTGCCAGTACCCACCATTAATCTACTGGAAAATTGTTTTCCGCCAATTAGTAAAGAAGAATACTTTTCCATATTTAGAATCCCTTATCTTGAATACCTGTATAAGGTTTATAGTTGTTTCTTTTTTCTAACTCCTTACTTTTTTTAATTGCTGTTTTGTTTTTTGGATCTATCACCAAAACCTTTTGATAAGTTGCATATGCTAAGTCGTACTCAAGTAAACGCTGTTGTGCTGATGCGAGGTTATTTAGAGCTATAGGATATTCTGGGAGTGATTTTATTGCAGAGTTATAGTGTTTAATTGCTTTCTTAAATTCATTTTGAGCAGCATAAGAAAATCCTAAAGCATTATTTATTATCGCTTTGGCTTCATCAGGTTCATTTTCATAATTTTCAATTGCTTTTAAAAAAGTTTTAGTTGCTTCAGAATATAATCTTTTTTTAATCTGAATAGACCCAAATTCATATAATTCTGTAGCTTGAGTAAGAGAACCTAAACCTTTCTGCTCGAATTTTACTAAATTTAATTCTTCACTTCTTGTTTTTAGAAATTGTCTGAATACAAAAATAGAAATTATTATTAATACAACAAAAAGAATTATTAAATAAGATTGAAAGGAAGAGATTTCCATTATTTAGATTTACTTTTCTAGATTATATTCTTTTTTTACTTACTAACGGAAGAAACAATTTTTTCAAAACACTTAGGATCGTTTAAGGCTAATTGAGCAAGCATTTTTCTATTAATGATAATTTGTGAATTTTTCATGCCATTTATCAACTTGCTATAGTTTGTTCCATTTATTCTGGCAGATGCGTTAATTCTAGAAATCCAAAGTCTTCTAAAATCTCTTTTTCTTCTTCTTCTATCCCTATAAGCATTACAAAGAGCTTTCATAACTCTTTGGTTTGCCGTTCTAAAAAGATTTTTGTTGCCGCCTCTAAAACCTTTTGCAAGATTTAAGATTTTGTTTCTTCTTTTTCTGGCTATGTTGCCTCTTTTTACGCGTGCCATGAATATCTAATAAAAAAATTGGTTAAAGATTTATGCGTATGGAATCATTAATTTTACATTATCAGCATCTCTTTCATCAACTACTGCTTTTGTTGAGAGATGTCTTTTTAATTTTGAGCTTTTATGATCAAGTAAATGATTATGGAAAGCTCTTCTTCTCATGAATTTACCCGTCGCTGTAGCTTTAAATCTTTTGGCAGCTGATTTACGAGTTTTTAGTTTAGACATTTAAGTCAAATGTGTTTAATTAGGTTAATCTAAACCTTTATACGCATTGGTGCAAATTAAAGTTTTTAATTGATAAGCAAAGTTCTAACTTATGAAACCAAAATTTGCCTTTTTAAACTTATTTTTAGGATGTATTTCTCTTTTATTGATAGACACAAAATTTACTTCAAATATAAAAGGTGAAGAATTGCAAAAGGTTGAACTCAATAATGAAATTAAAAAAGGAAATTTTTTAATTGGTCTGAAGCAATATTTAGGCGGGGAGAATGACAGTTTTTCAAAAAAAAAGAATATCAATTTTATCACTGATAAAGGTTTTTTAAACCTAATATCGTCAAACGGTGTTAAACATAAATCAAAACAGATTAATATTAGCTGGGTGGATATACCCATTAAAAATCCAAAAACAATCGAAAGAATTGTTTTTGGTCCTTTTGCTAGCTATGAATCAGCAAAAAAACAAGCAGAGAAACTTAAAGATAAAGGATTTGAGACGACTGTTGCTTACCCTAAAAATTGGGAAGTTTGGATTCCATTTGAAGATAATTTCCCAGAAATTGAATTAAAAAATAAGATTTCCAGAAAAATAATAAATTTTCAAATTACTCCTGTCCTTAGAAATGAATATGGTGTTATAAGACTCGAAGGACCTATATATATTTACGCTCAAGAGGAAATAAAAATAAATGGAGTCAATTTTGGTAAAAATTTTTATTTATTAAAAGATTCATATGGAACTTGGACATTAGTTCAAAAAATTGAATTTGACGACTATTTGGTAGGTGTTTTGCCATATGAAATTGGGCCGAATTCTCCTTTAGAAGCACTCAAGGCTCAAGCAGTTATTGCAAGAACTTGGGGAATATTTAATTCTGATAGATTTAATATGGATAAATATCATTTATGTATAAGCACTCAATGTCAAGTTTATAAGCCTTCTAAAATTTCAAATAAAAACGTAAAAAAAGCTATAGAAGCAACTTCAAATTTAATTCTCACCTTTGAAAATCAACCAATAAATGCCTTTTACCATGGTTCTAATGGTGGAGTATCTGCTACTGCAGGTGAGTCTTGGCAAATTCAAGATTATTCTTATTTCAATTCAATAATTGATGGTTCTAAATCATTAAATAAAATTTTTAAACTTCCAATTACAAATGAATCTGATTTAAATAATTTTTTAGATTTTGATAAGGAACAGTTTTATGGGAGTAATCATTCTCTTTTTCGATGGAATAAGAAAATTTCTAGTCTTGAAATTAAAGAAAAGTTAATTAAAAACAAACTTATAAATATTAATGAAGATGTTTTGGATTTAAATTCTATTGAACGTGGATCTAGTGGCAGAGTGACAAAATTGGAAATAAAAACGGACAAAGTTAATAAATCAATTGTTCTTGTCAAAGATGATATTCGACGGGTATTTAATTTTATACCTAGCAATTTGTTTACTATTAATAAATTAAATGATGATTTATGGCTTTTGAGAGGAGGAGGCTTCGGTCATGGTGTAGGTTTATCTCAGTCAGGAGCAATTGAAATGGCTAAATTAGGATTCTCTTATGAACAAATATTGAATCATTACTATCAAGATGCAAAACTGAAAAAATTTGAGATATTGTCTCAATGAAAGTTAAGTAATTAAAAATTTACTTTTATGAGTAAGGGTTTTTATAAAAATCGAAGATTGAAGTCTTCTATATTTCTTAGTACTTGTTTTTTAGTAGCTTTGATTCCTCATTCTTACAATATCGAAAATTTCTTATACATTATATTAATTCTTTCTTTTGTGATTGTTTTTTACGGTTTAATAGTTATTTCTAGAAATTTCAAAAGGAAGAACGTTTTAAATACTTTAGGCAGAAGAATTAGCAATAAAGAATTACCTGTGCTTGATATTTTAGTCGCAGCTAGAGATGAAGAGAATGTTATAGCAAGATTAGTTGAAAGATTATTTAGTTTAGATTATCCAATAAATAAATTAAATATTTACATAATCGATGATGGTAGTGCTGATAAGACGCCTTTAATTTTAGATCGATTATCTAGACAATATGACAAGCTAAAAGTCGTAAGTCGTTCTCCAAGCGCGGGAGGAGGAAAGTCAGGAGCTTTGAATTATGCTTTGAAGTTTACGCATGGTGAATGGTTATTAGTTTTGGATGCTGATGCTGAATTAAAACAAGATTCTTTGATAAGGTTATTTAGTTTTGTAGAAGAGGGTGATTGGTCTGCAGTTCAACTAAGAAAATCAGTAACAAATGTAAGTAAGAATTTTTTAACTTCATGTCAGTCAATGGAGATGGCTATGGACGCAATCTTTCAATATGGAAGATTATCAGTTGCTGGAGTTTCTGAATTAAGGGGAAATGGCCAATTAATTAAGAAAGAAACATTATTGGCATGTGGTTCTTTTAATGAAGATACAGTTACAGATGATCTTGATTTGAGTTTAAGATTATTATTATCAAAATCTAGAATTGGAATATTATGGGATCCTCCAGTCATGGAGGAAGCAGTTGAGAATTTAAATGCTTTATTAGCGCAAAGGCAAAGATGGGCAGAGGGCGGGTTGCAAAGATTCTTTGATTATGGGGATCAATTATTTGCTGATAAAATTGATTATTTGCAGAAATTTGATTTAACTTACTTTTTCGTCTTGCAATATGCACTACCAATCATTTCTATTTTTGATTTACTTTTCAGTATTGCATTATTAGAATCACCAATTTATTGGCCTATTACATTCACAGCTTTTATGTTATCTGGAATTGCTTTTTGGTTCGGTTCTTCTTCTAAAAGCGAAGTTCCAATATTGCAAAAAAGCAATTTTTTGATGACATTTGTATCAGTTTTTTATTTATCACATTGGTTTTTAGTAATACCTTGGGTAACAATAAAGATGTCTATTTTTCCCAAAAAGATAATCTGGCGAAAAACTCTTCATACTGGAGTTTAACTTATTCATCAAGGTCTATAATTTCTCCATTAAAAAAATTTGCCAAGTTTTTTGAACTATCATCATAAGATTCTTCCTTAGATATTTTGGTTGACGAATTAGTTTTTGGTTCTGTTTTGTTTATTGGTCGAAAATTATTTACTTCATTTTGGTTTATTTCTGGAGTCTTTGTTGGGTTACTTTTGTTGAATTGTTTGGTTGAAAAATTAATTATTATTCCATCTCCAAATATCTTTTTTACAGTATTTTCAATTATAAGTTTTCTGCTTTTTATCATATTTTCCCAGTTTGGGGATAATGCAATTGTGATTTTCTCCGAATCAAAACTTTCAAGTTCGGCTTGTTGTGAAAGTAACATTCTTGTTGATGGCAACTCTAATTTAGAAAGAATTAATTCCCATTTATCTTTTAAATTATTTGATCCAGGATTTTTTTGGTTATTGTCAGAAATATTTTCCGCACTTTCTTTTTCAAGAACGTCAAATTTTTCTAATTTTTCGTCTTTTTTTTCGATCAATTCCTCACGAGTTATTTCTTTTTTTATACTTGGTTTTTGAATTTCATTAGAAATATTTTCATTATTAAGAGTTACAATTTTTCTTCTATTCTCATGCTTTCCTTCAGTTGTATTATTTTTACTTTCTTGCTTATTTTCAAAACTATTTATCTCTTGATTTCCTAGAAGGCCAGTTAAATGTATTTCAAACCAAAGCCTTGGATTATCACTTGTTTTGATTTGATATTCAATATTTCTCAGATTATTATGCCAATTAATTATTGTTGATTTGTTTATTGTTTTTGAGACTTTATCCAATTCATCTCGAAATTCATCAGACGTATAATAAAGATCTGAATGTTTGTTATTTGCAGAATGCAGTAGTAGATCTCTCGTTATATTCAATAATCCGATAATTATTTGAAGAGGTTCGTTTCCGGCATCATATAATTTGTTGCAGTTGATAATTAATGACTCTGGATTATTCTCAACCAATGATTTAAGCAGATTTGTTAATTCACTTTCTGATACTTCTCCTAGAAGTTTTTGGATATTATGAATTGTTATCCCTTCTGGGAAAAGATTCAATTGTTCAAGTAAACTTTGTGCATCTCTCATACCTCCATTAGATCTTGTTGCAATCATTTTTAACGCCTGAACTTCGTAATCAATGGATTCTTTTTCTGCAATCTTTAATAAATGTTGAAAAATGTCATTTGGGCTTATTCTTCTAAAATCAAACTTTTGACATCTACTTTTTATTGTATTTAATACTCTCTCAGGATTTGTCGTCGCAAGGATAAATACTACTCTTGCGGGCGGTTCTTCTATGGTTTTTAGTAAAGCATTTGAAGCTGCCGTTGAAAGCATATGACATTCATCAATAACATATACTTTCCACCTTGCTTGAGTAGGGGCAAATCTCGCTCTTTCTATAATTTCTCTTATATTTTCTACTCCTGTATTTGATGCTGCATCAATCTCGATAATATCTAGAGCGCTCCCATCTGTAATTTGTCTACACAGGTCACATTTAGAACAAGGAGTTATCGTAGGTTGGTGGAAAGCCTGGCAATTTAGAGATTTTGCAAATATTCTTGCGCTTGATGTTTTTCCAGTACCTCTTGGACCATTAAAAAGGTATGCAGGAGCAATTTTTTTTGTTAAAAGTGCTTGTTTGAGTGTAATGGATATAAATCTTTGACCAACTAGTTCGTCTAAGTTGTTTGGTCTATATTTTTGATGAAAAGGTTTATGTATATTTGGCATTTATTTTTCATTAATTAGAAAAATTCGTGATTAAATTAAAAAAATTAAACTCTAATTTTATGCAGACTCTTTAATAATTATTTTTGATCCTGCAGGTAATTTAACAATTTTAGATGAGAACAAATTATCTACCATTTTTTTCGTAATTGTGAATTCTTTTACATTTTCTTCAGAAGGCAAAGTATACATTATGTCTAGCATTAGCTCTTCAATTATTGATCTTAATGCTCTTGCACCTGTTTTTCTTTTATATGCTTCATTTGCTATCGCTTCAACAGAATCAGGCTCAAATGATAATTCAACATTATCCATACTTAGCAAAGTTTTGAATTGCTTTACTAATGCATCTCTTGGTTGAGTCAAAATAGATTCTAAAGTTTCTTTAGTGAGACGATCTAATACAGCACAAACCGGAATTCTTCCAATAAATTCTGGAATTAGGCCATATTTCACTAAGTCATCTAATTCTAAATTTTTCAGGGAATCTCTTGGGTCTACTATTTTTTTTGTATCAACTTTGTTTTGATCTGAATTTGTGGTAAATCCTATGGCGTGTTTACCCATGCGCTTTTGAACGATATCCTCTAAACCTATAAAAGCTCCCCCGCAAATAAATAATATTTGACTCGTATCAATTTGGATGCAGTCATGATAAGGATGTTTTCTTCCGCCTTGTGGTGGCACATTAGCAATTGTTCCTTCAAGCATTTTTAATAATGCTTGCTGTACTCCTTCTCCAGAGACATCTCTAGTAATTGAAGGATTCTCGCTTTTTCTTGCAATTTTATCTATTTCATCTATATAAATAATTCCTTTTTGAGCTAGTTCTACATTCATTTCTGATTTTTGTAGAAGTCTTAAAAGTATGTTTTCAACATCCTCCCCAACATATCCAGCTTCTGTCAAAGTCGTTGCATCTGCTACTGCAAATGGAACATCCAGAAACTCTGCTAAAGTTTGCGCTAATAATGTTTTTCCACTTCCAGTAGGGCCGATTAGTAAAATGTTTGATTTTTGTAATTTAGTTGTTTGTGAATCTGTTGAATTATTATTTTTACTATCTTCTTTAACTTTCCAAGCTAATCGCTTGTAGTGATTGTATACGGCTACTGATAATATTTTTTTTGCAGATTCTTGTCCAACAACTTGATTATCTAGAAAACTTTTAATTTCTAATGGCTTAGGAATTGAGGTTAATTCTAAAGGAACAGATTTTTTTGGATTATCAGTTGGTAATTTCTTTTTTACTTGCGGTGAGTTGTTTGTATTCGTTTGATTATCAAGTAGTTCTTCATCGAGAATTTCATTACAAAGATCTATGCACTCATCACAGATATAAACCCCAGGACCAGCTATAAGCTTTCTTACTTGGTCTTGTGATTTCCCGCAAAATGAACATTTAAGATGGGCGTCGAATTTAGCCATCGATTATAAGTTTTTAAAGTGAAAGGTGTTAAATATTCCCTATTCACTAGGATTGCTTATAAATATCGATTCGTCATCATATTCTTAAAAAATCAGTATCCCTTGTCACTTTTTGATAACTTTATCAATTAATCCATATTCGACTGCTTCTGAGGGAGATAAAAAGTAATCTCTTTCTGTATCTTCATTAATTTTTTCTAAAGGTTGACCAGTATGTTCTGCTAAAAGCGAATTTAATGTTTTCTTGAGAAAAAGTATTTCTTTAGCTTGTATTTCAATCTCTACTGCTTGACCTTGTGCACCTCCCAGAGGTTGATGAATCATAATCCTAGAATTAGGTAAAGCCAATCTTTTCCCCTTTGCTCCTCCAGAAAGTAGAAATGCCCCCATACTTGCCGCCACTCCAAAGCATATTGTTACTATATCAGGAGATATTTGCTGCATAGTATCATATATGGCCATTCCTGCAGTTACTGAGCCTCCAGGAGAATTGATATATATTTGTATATCTTTTTCGGGATCTTCAGCTTCAAGAAATAATAATTGTGCAACAAGTGAATCAGATACTTGATCATTAATTCCAGTACCTAAAAAAATTATTCTCTCCCTCAATAGTCTTGAATATATATCAAAAGCTCTTTCTCCTCTACCGGACTGTTCTATAACGGTAGGAACAGCAGCAATAGTTTTATTATTACTTCCGTAAGCACTTATTGAGCTTTGGATTAAATGTTTTTTTTCTGAGTTCACAAATTAGTTTTAGTCTTATAAATAATTTAAGGGGTTTTTGTTTAATTAGTAGGAAATTTCATAAATTATTTTTTTTCTTTTTGATTTTGAGCTTTAGAAGTTTTTGTAGTTTTTGTGGCTTTTGTTGTTTTGGAGGTTTTGGTAGCTT
>CACGFX010000007.1 GCA_902572395.1 uncultured Synechococcaceae cyanobacterium | reverse complement strand
GTCCAAAAGCTTATTTAGTACCCCGTGATGATGGGCTTATTATAGTTGGAGCTACAGTTGAAAAAGATTCAAAATTTAATCAGGGTAATACTCCTAATGGAATAAAACAACTGCAAGAAGGCATTCGCTCTTTATTGCCAGAAGCTATTAATTGGCCACAAATGGAACATTGGTGGGGATTTAGACCTTGCACACCAGATCTAAAACCAATAATTGGAAAATCAAAAATTGAAAATCTTTTTATAGCTACAGGACATTACAGAAATGGAGTTTTATTTTCTGCAGTAACAAGTGAACTTATTTTGAAAATAGTTCAAAATAAAAATCTCAAAGAAATAGAAAAAAGCTTTTTAGAAAAATTTAGTTTAAATAGATTTGCGATTTAAATTTTAATTTTCAGATCGCCAGTTCGCATCAGAAGTTTCCCACTCACATAATTCCTCTTTGTTAAACCATAGATCAATTTCAAATTTTGCTGTATCTTCTCCATCAGAACCATGAATAATATTCCTCCCAATATCAATAGCTAAATCTCCTCTAATTGTTCCAGGCTCTGCTTCCAGAGGTTTTGTTGCACCTATTAGTTTTCTCGCACTTAAAATAACTCCTTCGCCTTCCCACACCATTGCTACAACAGGACCACTTGAAATAAAGTTTACTAGATCGCCAAAAAAGGGTCTTTCTCTATGTACTCCATAATGATTTTGAGCAAGATCTTTGGAGGGAATCAATTGCTTTAATCCAATCAATTTAAATCCTTTTTTTTCAAATCTGCCAATAATCTCAGCTACATATCCTCTTTGAACTCCATCTGGTTTAATTGCAATAAAGGTTCTCTCTTGGGTCATTTAGTTAATAATCACTCTAAGTATATTCAACTTTTGGGTGGTAACTTGGCAAGTAATCATTAAAATAAAAGATATTGTTTTGAGTTATTTTCAAAAACATTTATTAATCACTAAGACATAAATTGACCAATTTTGAGCCGAAAAAATTAAAGAATTTTTGGACTATTGAAGATAGTATTTCGACTTACAACATAGACAAATGGGGAGATAAATATTTTTCTATAAATTCCAAAGGAAATATATCAGTAACTAAAGATATAAAATCTGAAAATAAAATTGATCTTTTTAAGCTTGTCATAGAACTTAAAAGTAGAGAAGTAAATCCCCCATTAATCATAAGATTTAATGATATCTTGAAAGATCGCATAAATACATTACATGACTCTTTTTTAAAAGCAATAAAAACCTATAAATATAAGAACATTTATCAAGGCGTTTTTCCTGTCAAATGTAATCAACAGAAAAATGTCCTAGAAAAGATAATAGAGTTTGGTAGCCAATGGAATTTTGGTTTAGAAGTAGGAAGTAAATCAGAACTATTAATTGGCCTTGCACTTCTTGAAAACCAAAATTCATTATTAATATGCAACGGATATAAAGATAAGAAATATATTGAGATTGCTACTTTGGCCAGAAAACTTGGCAAAAATCCAATAATAGTTATTGAACAACGCGATGAGGTAAAAAGAATTATTCAAGCAGTTCAAGAACTTAAAGCGACTCCATTGATAGGAATTAGAGCAAAGTTATCAAGTAAAAGTAGTGGTAGGTGGGGTAAATCTATTGGAGATAATTCTAAATTTGGATTATCAATCCCAGAAATTATGTCGACAATAAAAGAACTAAAAGAAGCAAATCTTATAAACGAAATGAAATTGCTCCATTTTCATATAGGAAGTCAAATAAGTGATATTTCTGTGATCAAAGACGCATTACAAGAAGCGAGTCAAATATATGTTGAACTATGCAAACTAGGAGCCCCCATGCAATATATCGACGTTGGGGGAGGATTAGGGATAGATTTTGATGGAACTAAAACCTCCTCCAACACCTCTACTAATTATTCTCTTCAAAATTATGCCAACGATGTAATTGCAACTATTAAAGATTCATGTGAATTAAATAATATCAAGCATCCAACCATAATCTCAGAAAGTGGAAGAGCAATAATTAGTCATTGTTCAGTTTTAATTTTTAATGTCTTAGGAACAAGCCATGTCAGTTCCAAACTACAAATTTTTGATAAAAAAAATCAACAATTAATAATTTCAAATTTACTTGAAACTTTCTATGAATTAAAAAAACTTAAAAATAAAAAAATAAATTTATCTCAAATAATTGAACTATGGAATGACGCAAAAAAGTTTAAAGAAGACTGCTTAGTCGCTTTTAGATTAGGATTTTTAAGTTTGGCAGAAAGAGCTTATGCCGAAGAAATTACATGGGCTTGCGCAAAAGAAATTTCTGATAATCTGCATAATGATGAAATCAATCACCCTGATTTATCTGAAATTACAGAAACTCTTGCATCAACTTATTATGCAAATTTATCTATCTTTAAATCTATTCCCGATAGCTGGGCAATAAATCAGATTTTTCCAATAGTGCCAATACATAGGCACTTAGAGGAGCCGTTCTGCAAAGGGAACTTTGCAGATTTAACTTGTGATTCAGATGGGAAACTAAATAATTTTATTGATGATGGAAAAATTAAATCATTACTAAATTTACATAAGCCAGAGGAAGATAAAGATTATTTAATTGGAATTTTTATGACTGGAGCCTATCAAGAAGCATTAGGAAACTTGCACAATTTATTTGGGAGTACAAACGTTGTTCATATAGACATAAATCAAGATAATTCATATAAGGTCAAAAATATTATTAAAGAGGACAGTAAATCTGAAATTTTACAATTATTAGATTACAGTTCAGCTTCTTTGGTTGAATCTATAAGAATTAATACTGAATCAGCAATTGATCAAAAAAAATTAACTATTAAAGAAGCAAGGAAATTAATGGATCAAATCGAAATTAGTCTTAGAAAAAGTAGTTATTTATCAGAATGACTATCTAATGTTTTTTGCAAATAATTTTTAGCATAATCTAGAGCATCACTTAACTTATCAATATCTTTAGCACCTGCTTGAGCAAAGTTAGGCTTTCCTCCTCCACCTCCTGAACAAATTCTTGCAATCTCATTAATTAATTTACCTGCATGCAATCCTTTTTTTACTGCATCATCACCTAAAGAAACTGCAAATAACAACTTTCTATTTTCTGGATTTGGTATTCCCCCAAGAATTACTATTGCTTTATTTCCCAAATGAGAAGTTAAATTAAGTGCTGCAGATTGCAAAGAATTCCCATCTAAGCCATCAATTTGATTTACTAAAATTGAAAAAGAATTGACTATTTGTGAGGATGATTTTATAGAGGAGTATTTAAAATATGCAATTTCATCTTTCATTTTTTGTATCTCTTTATTCTTATTAATAAGCTCTGCTTGCAAATTATTAACCCTTTCAAAAAGTTGATTAGGATTTGCTTTTAACAAATCACTTAATTGGTTTACTAATGAATTTCTATCGCTGAAATAGTCTAATGCTGATTGTCCTGATAATGCTTCGATTCTTCTGACACCAGCTGAGATTCCTTCCTCACTAATTATTTTGAAAGAACCTAATTCGGATGTAGTTTGAACATGTGTGCCACCACAAAGTTCCATTGAAACTCCTGGTACATTAACAACGCGCACTTCATCAGCATATTTTTCTCCAAACATGGCGACTGCGCCCTTTTCAAGAGCCTCACTCTTAGACATATTTTTTATTTCTAGGGCATGATTTTCCATAATCCAAGAGTTAACTAAAGTCTCAATCTTAGAAATTTGATCTTTAGAAATAGGATTAGATGAATTAAAGTCAAATCGTAATTTATTAAAGGCTACTAATGAACCTTTTTGTCCAACACTTTCATTAATAACTGATTTAAGTGCAGATTGTAATAAATGAGTTGCTGTATGATTTGCAGCAGCCTTAGCTCTATTAGAGGAGCTAACGTTAGTCTTAACTTTTTGTCCAATAGTTAATTTTCCTTTTTTGATCGTTCCATAATGTAAAAAAACATTTTTCTTTCGCATGACATTATCAACCAAGACCTCAACATCGTTTGAAAATATCGTTCCAATATCACCAACTTGCCCGCCAGATTCTCCATAAAAAGTTGTCTGATCAAGAACAATTAAAACTTTCTGACCTTCACTTGCTTCCTTAACCAATGTTGAATCCAAGAATATACCCTTTATTTCAGCTTCCGAAAGGAGTGACTTATAACCATTAAAAACAGTTTTGTTAAAAAGATCTATTTCTCGCTCTAATGATCCCTCTAATGTCAAATCAATATTACTTGAAGCCGCTTTAGCTCTCTCTTTTTGTTTATTCATTTCTTCTTCAAAACCCTTTACATCTACACTGATCCTATGTTCTTCAGCAATTTCTACAGTAAGTTCTAGAGGAAATCCATAAGTATCATAAAGTTCAAAAGCTTTAAAACCAGAAATTAATTTCTGCCCTGAAAAAATTAACTCATCTAGCAATTTCTCTCCTCTTTCAAGAGTTTCCCTAAATCTTATTTCTTCAATTTTTATCTCATTCAAAATTAAATCATTATTATTTTTTAAATCAGGATAATTATTTTGCATTAAGTTAATTCCGACAGTAGCAATATGAGGCAAAAATTCATCTGTTATACCTAATAATCTGCCATGTCTGACCATTCTTCTAATAAGCCTTCTTAATATATATCCCCTACCGAGATTACTTGCTGATACTCCATCAGAAATTAAATGAATAACAGCTCTTGTATGATCACCAATGATTTTTAAAGAAATTTTGTTTTTATCATCTGAAGAAAAATAATCAATATTTGCAATCTCACAAATTTTTTGAATAATAGGAAAAATTAAATCTGTCTCATAATTATTTTGCTTTTTTTGTAGTATTTGAGCCATCCTTTCAAGACCCATTCCTGTATCGATATTTTTAAATTTTAAATCTGTCAATTTTCCATTAGTGTCACGATTATATTGCATAAAAACAAGATTATAAAATTCAATAAAACGCTCTCCATCTTCTAAATCAATATTCTGAAGACCCTTTTCAGGATGAAAATCATAATAAAGTTCTGAACAAGGTCCACATGGACCTGTTTTGCCAGATGACCAAAAATTATCTTCCTCACCTAGTTTGACTATCCTATCTGGATGAATACCAATTTCATCTCTCCAAATTTTTGCAGACTCTTCGTCTTCGTGAAAAACACTCACAATTATATTTTCAACAGAAAGTTGATAAATATTAGTAACTAATTCCCAAGCCCATTGAATAGCCTCTCGTTTAAAATAATCTCCAAAAGAGAAATTACCAAGCATCTCAAAAAAAGTGTGGTGTCTAGCTGTAACTCCAACGTTTTCTATATCATTTGTTCTGATGCACTTTTGGCTAGATGTAGCCCTTTTTGATGGTCTTTCTTTTAAACCTAAAAAAACTGGTTTAAAAGGTAGCATTCCAGCAATTGTGAGCATAACCGTAGGGTCATCTGGAATCAAAGATGCACTTGGAATGATTTTATGTAATTTTTCACTATAAAATTTTAAAAAAGCATTTCTTATCTCATCTCCAGTAACTATTTTTTTAATTAGTTGAGATGTCATTTATCTAAAATAAGAAGATTAAAATTTAAAGAAAAGCGTAATTTCGGTTATTTCGCAAAAATAATCACGCGAATTTATATTCTATATAACTAAAGTTAATTTATAAAGCTAATTGTTCTATGATAACCTCTGCCCAGACAAGTAATTCTAAATTGGTACAAACTAATAACAAGTTGACGGTTCAATCTCAAAACTTTGCTGATGATTCGTGTGCCATAAGATCTTTGGATTGGGATCGCAGTAGATTTGATATTGAATTTGGTTTAAGAAATGGAACTACTTACAATAGTTTTATTATTAGAGGCGAGAAACTAGCAATTATTGATACTAGTCACGCAAAGTTCGAAGAATTATGGTTTGAAGAATTACTGAAAAATGTAAATCCGCAAGAAATTGATTATCTAATTACTAGCCACACAGAACCTGATCATTCTGGTTTAATAGGTAATCTTTTACAATTAAACCAAAATATCACAGTAGTTGGATCAAAATTAGCACTTAAATTTATTGAAGACCAAATACATATTCCCTTTAAACGCCTAGAGGTTAAGAGTGGAGAGTTTTTAAATCTCGGAACTAATCCTAATAGTGGGTTAGAACATAATATTGAATTTATAAGTGCACCAAATTTACATTGGCCAGATACCATATTTTCATATGATCACAGCACAAATGTTCTCTACACATGCGATGCATTTGGACTCCATTATTGTTCTGACGAATTTTTTGACACTGATCAAAAAGAAATATACGATGATTTCCGTTTTTATTACGATTGCCTTATGGGTCCAAACGCTAGAAGCGTTATGCAGGCAATTAAAAGAATAGATAAGCTACCTGAATTAAAAACAATAGCTGTTGGTCATGGGCCTTTGCTCCATAATCAGGTCAATTTTTGGAAAGGAAAATATCTAGAATGGAGTAGTAATAAAAGCAAAGGCAATGATTTTGTGTCAGTCTGCTACATAAGCGACTATGGTTATTGTGATCGACTAAGTCAAGCTATATCTCATGGAATAAGTAAAGCGGATGCTCAGGTTCAATTAATTGATTTAAGGTCTTCTGACCCACAAGAATTAACAAGTTTAATTTCCGAATCAAAAGCGGTAGTCATTCCCACATGGCCAGTAGACTCAGACAATGAATTAAAAGAATCTCTCGGTACTTTATTTGCAGCACTTAAACAAAAACAATTTACTGCAGTTTATGATGCATTTGGTGGAAATGATGAACCTATAGATTCCTTAGCAAATAAATTAAGAGAACTTGGTCAAAAAGAAGCTTTCTCTCCTTTAAGAGTTAAAAATATTCCAGACCCAATTGTTTATCAACAATTCGAAGAAGCTGGAACTGACTTGGGTCAATTGATCAATAAAAAGAAGAATATTGCCTCTATGAAGAGCCTTGATTCAAATTTAGATAAAGCGTTAGGGAGATTAAGTGGTGGATTATATGTAGTAACAGCGAGCCAAGGAGAAGGTTCGACATTTAGACAAAGTGCAATGGTCGCAAGTTGGGTTAGTCAAGCAAGCTTTTCTCCACCAGGTATTACAGTTGCCGTAGCAAAAGATAGAGCTATTGAATCATATATGCAAGTTGGGAAAGGTTTTGTTGTGAATATCTTGAGAGAAGATAATTATCAAAAAATGTTCAGACATTTTTTAAAAAGATTTGCCCCTGGAGCCGATAGATTTGCGGATGTAGATGTAATTAGCAACATCGCTGAAGGTGGACCAGTTCTCTCAGATTCACTAGCCTTTTTAGATTGTAAAGTTAGTTCCAGACTGGAGACTCCAGACCATTGGATAATTTACGGAATCGTTGAAAATGGTAATGTTTCTGACTTATCATGTAAGACAGCAGTTCATCACAGAAAAGTTGCTAATCATTATTGATTAGCCTTTTCAATTAGAATTTTGAGACCAATCGATATCACTAAACTCAAATAGCAAATATATTTTTTAATTTAGAAGAGGGCATTTATTTGCCCTCTTCGAGACGCATGCACCTCGCTGTCCACAAAGGCGATAAAGTGCTTTTGAATCCTGAATTATTTCTACTCCTTTTGAATAGAAAATGATAGTCGTGACAACCACAAAGCACTATTACTCGAGTAGAAATACCCTATGAATTTCAAGTAAAAAGGAGGACAATATAGGTGTAGATACAGGGGGTCGTATGAAACTCATTACTCCTTTCACTATTCTCAATTAAAACTTCCATGAAATAGATTTGATTAGAGACGCAATGAAGAATAGAAAATTAGCAAAAGAAAGATTGCATGACGATTATAGGAATAGGAAAATGTATAAATATCATCAATTTGCTTAGATAACCAAGAAGAAATCACGTTCCAGTTGGAAACCCTACATTTAACAACTCATTAATGGTGCTGTTATAGGTATAATCGATTGATAAATAACGGTTTCACAAGAACTAAATGTTCTGGTCGATAGTTGAAGATCCGTTGAAAGTCAATATGACATTTCTCCACGACTAATAAGTCGCAAATTAAAACTAGAAAATAAGTCTTTAAAATGTCAGATATTAATATAGGCTTACTTGCAGAAAATCAAAACTTATCAGAATTTAAAATTAGCGAAAATTTTTCTTGTGTAAGATTCTTAGACCAAAATAAAGAAAGATTTGAACTTGAATTTAACCTTGAAAAAGGAACCTCTTTTAACACTTTTTTCATTAAAAGTGATGAGGAACTTTTTATTATTCATCCACCTGAGAAACAATATTTAGATTCATTTAATAAAGTAATTTCTAAATTTTGTGATCAATTTAAATTAGGTAAAATCAACTTCATTTCTGGTCATATTAATCCCCAAATTATTGAAACTATAAAGAATATAACTACCCAATTTGAAAACACAACTATTACTTGCTCTAATCCAGGTTATAAACTTATTAGCGAACTTTGGAATCAAAGAAATCCTAACTTAAAAGACTTTATTGAAATTCAATTACCTAAAATAAACATAGTCAAAAAGGAGCAAAATTTAGAATTAGATAACATTTCACTAGAGTTAATTCCTATTCCAACAGCACGTTGGCCTGGAGGTCTGATAATTTATGAACGTAATCAAGAAATCCTTCTAAGTGAAAAAATTTTTTCTGCTCACATTGCTTCTTCAGATTGGTCTGAAACAAATCGAGTTAGTACAGAAATTGATAGGAAACATTTTTATGATTGCTTAATGGCACCAATGTCTAATCAAGTAATATCAATAACCGAAAAAGTTGCAGATTACGATATCAAAACTATTGCACCATTACATGGTCCCGCTATCGAATATAGCTTAAAAAGCTTCTTAAATGACTACATAAGATGGGGTGAAAATCTCTCAACAAATAATCCTAAGATCGCTCTTATATATGCAAGTGCATATGGAAATACAGCTTCAATAGGTGATGCATTGGCTAAAGGGATAAATAGAACTTCTGTCGAAGTTGAAAGTATAAATTGTGAATTTACACCAAATGATGTACTTATAAAATCTATCAAAAACGCAGATGGGTATTTAATAGGATCACCAACACTAGGTGGGCATGCCCCAACTCCAATAGTAAGTGCGCTAGGAACATTATTATCAGAGGGAAATAGAGATAAGCCAGTGGGAATTTTTGGTAGTTTTGGCTGGAGCGGCGAAGCTATAGATTTACTTGAAACAAAATTAAGAGACGGTGGTTTTAAGTTTAGTTTTGACCCTATTAGGATTAAATTCAGTCCAAACAAACCAAAGATTAAAGAATTAGAAGAAATAGGAACTCACTTTGGAAGAAAAATTATAAAAAAAGCAAAGAAAAAACCCAGAAAATCTGATACTGGAATGATTACAAGCAAAACGGATCCAAAGCTACAAGCTCTTGGAAGAGTTATTGGTTCACTTTGTGTTCTGACAGCCTCTAAAGGCAAAGATGAGAATAATATTAAAGGAGCCATGCTTGCATCTTGGGTAAGTCAAGCAAGTTTTTCTCCGCCTGGGTTAAGTATTGCAGTAGCAAAAGATAGATCAGTAGAGTCTCTTCTACAAGTAGGAGATTCATTCGCATTAAATATTCTTAGTGAAAAAGATTTTAAAGAACCTTTGAAAAGATTCACAAAGCCCTTTGCACCTGGAGAAGATAGATTTGAAGGAATCAATATTGAACTAACTCCTAATGAACAGATAATAATTCCTGAATCGCTAGCATGGTTAGATGCTTCTGTAAAAGAGAGAATGGAATGTGGAGATCATTGGGTAATTTACGCCGAAGTACTACACGGTAATATACTAAAATCCGATAGTCTAACGGCAGTTCATCACCGCAAAACAGGTGCTAACTATTAAATTTATTTATCTAATTTATGACTGAAACAAAAGATCTAATAATCATTACGGCTAGTTGTGGTAAAAATCTAGAACTTTCTGAAAAATTTCTTGAAAAAAGTAATGAACTGAAAATAAGTTCTGAAATTTTAGATCTTACTACTCTTGATATTCCATTATTTAATCCAAGAATTCACAGCAAAGAAAATATTCCAAATGAAATAGAAGAATTAAAAAAAAAGCTTTTCGAGATTGAAAGGTGGGTGATTTGTGCGCCTGAATATAATGGATCTATACCTCCCATTCTCTCCAACTTCATAGCATGGCTATCTGTTTCGGGAGATGACTTTAGAAATTTATTTAATGGTCAACCTATTGCAATTGCAACATTTTCTGGCGGCATAGGGTTAGAACTACTGACCTCATTACGAATTCAATTAGTGCATTTAGGAAGTCAAGTATTAGGAAGACAACTTTTGTCTTCATATAGTAAACCTATAGATACAAAAACTATTGAAGATATTATTCAAAGACTTTTACAAATGAAAAAATTAAAAACATAAACTTTTAATAACTAAAAATTAATCTCATTTTTTCTCATTCCAAACTTTTAAAATTTCTCTTGCCATGGGCAGGGCGTGAACAGATCCACCACCAGGAGTATTCTGTGCAAAAGCAACTACAAGTAATTCGCTATTTTCAGAGGGTGTAAAGCAAACGAACCAAGCATGATCTGAGCCACCTTCACCATCTTCAGCAGTTCCTGTTTTACCTGACACTGGAGGTAAATTTGAAACTCCATAATTAATTGATACTCCTGTGCCAGACTCTACTACTTTCCGGAGACCACTTTTTATCAATTGAATATTTTGTGGGTCAATATCAATTGGAATACGTTTTTTATCTAAAAGACTTTCTTCATCTTTTTTAGTCAAATGTGGAGTAACTAAATAACCTCCATTTGCAATAGCAGCATAAGCTCTAGCTATTTGAATAGGAGTAACTTGAACAACAAATTGTCCAATAGACATACTAGCAATATCTTCTGGGACCCATGGAGTTCTTCCTGGTTGCCCCCATCCTCTGCCTTTTTTAGCCCACTCACTACTTGCTACTAATCCTTTATTTTCTTGTTCAGAAATTTCAATTCCAGATAAAGAATTAAAACCAAGTTTTCTAGAAACCTTATGAATTTCATCAACTCCTGCACCATATCCGACTTGATAAAAAAATGTATTACTCGAAACTCTTAAAGCATCTTCATAACCTATTACTCCAAAACCTAAATCATTATGTTCCCTGAAACATTGGCTTCCATAAGTGATACATGGTTTCGTATCTAACATTGTTTCTCTAGGAAATTTCCCACTTTCCAAGCCAGCTAAAGCTGTTACAATTTTCCAAACGCTTCCTGGATCGTAGGCATTTAATGCTCTATTAAATAAAGGTTTTTCAGGAGAATTAAAAAGTGTATTATATTCTTTCTCAGGTTTAAAATCCTTTGAGAAAAAATTTAAATCGAATGTAGGTTTACTTGCCATTGCTCTTATTGCACCATCTCTTGGATCCATTACTATTATGGCTCCAGCTTTTTTATCTTTAAGAACCTCCTCAGCAACTAACTGCAGATTAAGATCGATTGTTAGTTGGATATCATTACCTTTTACTGAAGGTCTTATACCCAATGATCTTTGAAATTTTCCTAATGAATTGACTTCAACCATTTCTCCGCCCCATTCACCTCTTATAAAATCTTCGTAAACATATTCCATTCCTGTCCTACCGATTAAGTCATTCAATTTATAACCCTTCTTAGATAAAAATTTATATTCTAATTCAGTAACTGGCTGAGTATAACCAATTACATGGGCAGCAAGGGATTTGTAGGGATAATTTCTAATTAAATTGGTAGCTATTTCAAAACTAATTAAATTACCTTCATTCTCCTTAAATTTTATTAATTGATCTACATTTAAATCATCACGAATAATTACTGAGAGTTTCTGATTTTTTAGACCATCAGAGTATTTTTTTTGAATTACATTACTATCAATATTTAACAATTTAGAAATACTTGATTTATGTTGTTCCCAATTGCTTTTTTTAACATATTGAGGCTTTATTATTAAAGAATATTTAACTCTACTATTTGCTAGAACATTACCATTTTTATCTAGTATTCTTCCACGTATTGGCTGCGAAGCAATAAGTCTGATCCTATTCTCATCTGACATTTTCTTAAAAGATTCATAATTTAAAAGTTGTAAAAAAATTAATCTAAATAGAATCAATAAAAAGGAAACAGAAGAAAAAATAAGTAAGACTAATGGCTGTCTTTTTAATGAAATAAGTTTTTTATTAGGACTTGTTTTTATCAAAAATATAAATTTATTTAAATATTGTTTTTTCCAATAAAGCAATGGTTGATTTTATCTCTATAAGTCTATTGATTAAATCTTGAAAATCACTATCTTCATTGTTCAAATCGAACGCATCATTTTCAAGATTATTTGAATTTAAATTTTCACTCATAAAACTTATACTTTTTAAGTAATTATTTCAATTAATGGAATTCTAAATAATAAATTTATTTTTTCAAAATTATTTTTACTTAGATACTTAAAAAATATCAAAAACAAATTAATTTAATTTATTTATATTTTGTTCAAAATAAGGATTACAACTATTCTTTGATATCCCTAAAGACCACCCAACAAATGAAGAAATAAATATCGTGACTATTAACGGCAAAATTGCTTGTTGAGTATTTGTAAGACTGAACCATTCTCTCCAGCTATTAAAAAATCTTTCTCTTTGAAATTTTCTTTTTTCATTTTCTAATAATCTCGTTTTTTTGGCGAAAGATTTTGTTACCCATTTTTCGAAAGGAGTTTTTTTTGTAATCGCCATTTTCCTCTCCACTTCTAATAATTGTCCAGAACTAAGATCAGGATGAAATGTACTTATCAATTCAAGAGTTTTTAAAAACATCTCAACAGTTGCATCTTTTATAAGCTTTTGCTCATGCCTCAAATCAGCCCACTCTATTTCTGGATAAAAACGATTCCTGTTTGGTGCAATTTGATCCTCTGACATTTGACCAGGTTCTCTAAGCCATCTATTAGTGTTTTCGTCAAATCTTCGCCAATATAAAAAAGGATTAATAAAAATTGTTTTGCCAGATACTTTGACTACATCTTGTTGCAGATGGTTAGTTATTTTTCTTTCAGAATTTTTCGAATTTATCAAAAGTCTAAATTATTAATCTAATTAAAGATTATCTTTTATTCACTATTTTTCCAGAAATATGAAAAATTATCCTATGAATATTAAGTTATCGATAACTGCCAACGCTTCTTTAAATAATTACAGTATTCACACTTTAATGAAGGTTTGGGGAAATTATCCGAACGTAATAAATTAACCGTATCAACTATCTTATTTTCTACCCATGAAGTAGAACAATCTAATTTAATTAGATGTACGTCAAAATTTAATTGGTTATTAAATAACTCTTCATTTTTCTTTCCATTAAAATATAAAAGATAAGCTTCATTAGCAACTTGAAAACCATTTTTTTTAAACAACCACTGATACATTTCTAATTGTCTCTTATAAGCTTTTGCATATTCGTATTTATTAAAAGTCTCAGACCAATCAAAATTATTTCTAGAAGTTGCTTTCACATCAACAATAATAAGATCACCATTTTTTTTCTGCCAAATATCATCCACAGCACCACCAAAATCATAATTATGTTCTATTGACAGATATCTTATGCCTTGAAAATTACTTCTCCAACGTTCTAAATCTTTGTGTTTGAAAGGAACAGCATCAATACCGTGTTCAATAAATAAAGGATGGGGCTCCTGAATTTTTCTGTAATAATCAAATTCATTTTTACATAAATTATCTACAGCTATATTTAAAGTAAAAGGTAATGATGGAGGTTTTATTTGATATTTTTTGTCAAGTACACAACATCTTGGACAACTAAGATATTTCTCAACAGTAGATCGACTTAATTTAATAATCTCGCTCATTACAGTTAACACCCCATTTAAAAATATTTCTTAAATAAAAGAAAAGTCTTAAATTTTTAGAAAATTTGTAATTTACTCCCACTCAATAGTTCCTGGAGGTTTGCTTGTAATATCATAAACAACTCTATTAACTGAATCTACTTCGTTTACGATTCTATTTGCAATCCTCTCCAAAATCTTAAAAGGAATTTTTGACCAATCCGCTGTCATACCATCCTCACTTGATACACAACGTAAAACTATTGGCCATGCATAAGTCCTTTTATCTCCCATCACTCCCACAGTTTTAACAGGTAACAATACTGCAAAAGCTTGCCAAATATCATTGTAAAGACCTGCTTTTTTAATTTCATCTCTTACTATCCAGTCTGCATCTCTTAAACAATCAAGTTTTTCATTATTTACCTCTCCCAAAATTCTTATAGCTAATCCAGGGCCTGGGAATGGATGCCTTTTTATAATTTCATCAGGCAAACCTAAAGCAGCTCCAACTTTTCGTACTTCATCCTTAAAAAGTTTTCTTAATGGCTCAACTAATTTAAATTGTAAATCTTTTGGCAATCCACCTACATTGTGATGACTCTTTATTTTTACAGCTATTCTTTCTCCTGTTTTAGGATCAATATTAGTACCAGCACTTTCAATAACATCAGGATAAAGAGTACCTTGGGCTAAATACTGAAAAGGTCCCAATTTATTGCTTTCTTCCTCAAATACTCTAATAAATTCTTCACCTATAATTTTTCTTTTTTGTTCTGGATCAGTAATATCTTTTAATTTGGCAATAAACCTTTCCCTTGCATTAATGTATTCAACTTTTATGTGAAATTTCTTATCAAAAAAATTCATTAAAAACTCTGGTTCACCTTTTCTCATGAAACCTTGGTCTATAAACATGCATGTAAGCTGATTTCCAATTGCTTTATTGAGAAGAAAAGCAAGAGTTGAAGAATCAACTCCTCCAGACAAGGCAAGCAAAACTTTTTTATTGCCGACTTGCTCTCTTATCCTGGGAATAGTTTCCTCTATATAGGTTTCGGTTGTCCAATCAGCCGCACAACAAGAAATTTTATAAACAAAATTTTTAATTACCGTCATCCCAAACTCTGAATGAATAACTTCAGGATGAAATTGTACGCCAAATAATTTCTTTACATCATTTGAAATTGCTGCATGGAGTGTGTTTTCGGTATGAGCAATTTTTTTAAATCCATCAGGCAAACGATTAATAGAATCGCCATGACTCATCCACATAATAGATTTATCTTCTACATCAGAAAGGAGTTCAGATTCTTGGTCTATATTTAATGGGGCTCTACCATATTCAGCTCTTTTGGTTGCGGAAATAACAGATCCTCCAAGTTCTTTAACCATTAATTGCATTCCATAGCATATGCCAAGAATAGGAATTCCTAAATTAAAAATTTTTTCATCACACTTAGGAGCATTTTGTTCATATACAGAATTTGGACCTCCACTCAAAATAATCCCTTTAGGGTTAATATTTTTAATTTCCTCAATTGAAATATAATTACTTACTACAAGAGAAAAAACATTAGTTTCTCTAATTCTTCTTGCAATCAATTCAGAATATTGAGATCCGAAATCCAAAATTAATATTGAAGGATCTCGTTCTTTTTTTAAATTTATTTGACTCATGTATAAAAGTTAACTCAATTTATTTACAAAAGCATAATGAATCACAAATTAATCTTATTGAAAATAAGAAATATACTTATTGCCGTTAATTCCAGCCCACCTTATTTTCCGTTTTCTATCAAAAATGATAGACGCGATTTGCATATCGGTTTTTACATACCTATTTACATAACTAAAAGAACGCTCTTCGATAGTATTTGATAAATTCTTGAATAATTTATCAGTTAAAGATTTATTAAATCTCTCAAGAAGTTGTAATGCATTTTCAAGATTATCTAACTGGGATAATTCAACTATTATTTCAGGTGGTAACTTTTCTTGAACGGCTAAATAAACAAGAATCTCAATTCTTGCATCAGCTAAATGATTATGTGTATGAAAAATACCGCCTGCTAATTTAATTAATTTCCCATGATAACCAAAAAGAATTACAGTTTTGACTTTTTTTATTGCAGCATCAACTAATAATGGTCCTATCCAATTTCCAATTTTAATAATTGGCAAATTATCATTATAAGTTTTAGCCAAATTTAACCCATTTTCACCAATAACAAATACAACTTCCCCTTTAAAATCATTTTGAATTAACTTTGCAAGATTATTTTTAGCCTCTTCTAATTGATCAGGTGAAGCACTCGAATAAGTCTCAGCAGAAGTCCCAATAATAGATAATCCATCAACAATACCAAATGACTTATTACTAGTTCTTTCAGCTAAAAACTCTCCATTTGGGAAAATAATTTCTAATTTCAAATTAAAGCCGGCAGGAATACTATCTAATAAATTTTCATATAAAACTTCTTTGGCAAAATTAGAAATGCATATCTCTGATGTACCTTCTTTTATGCCTACACCAGATCCTGCAATAAGATTGATTGGAATTGTTTGAACAGGATTATTAGAAGAAATTTTTTCTAAAGAGGCTATTGTCCATATCTCTAAGTTTTGTGTAATGTCAAGATCTAAACCAGACTTTGCAAAGGTAATTCCTAATGCATGGGAATCATCTTTAAGTAAACCAACAGAATGAATCTCGATTTTTATTTCTTTTTTTTCATTAGGAATTTTTATTAGTTCATAATTCTTAAATGGTAACCCTACTAGTTTTTTTAATGCTGCTCTAGCAGCTCCAGCAACCCACAAAGGTAAAGAAAATCCTTTTTTCAAATCAAGTAATTGAAAAATATATAATGAGAACTAATCTAAGAATGACCTATTTAATAAAAAGTGGCCATACAACAAAAATTATCATTGATGATTCCTGGACCTACACCAGTTCCAGAAAAAGTTCTACAAGCATTAAGTAAGCATCCAATAGGCCATCGCAGTAAAGAATTTCAAGATCTCGTAGAGAGTACAACTAAAAATTTACAGTGGCTTCATCAAACTAAAAATGATGTCCTAACAATCACTGGCAGTGGGACTGCGGCAATGGAAGCTGGAATAATAAATACCTTAAGTAAAGGAGATAAAGTAATCTGTGGAGAAAATGGAAAATTTGGTGAAAGATGGGTAAAAGTTGCTAAAGAATTTGGTCTAGAAGTAATAAAAATTGATTCCGAATGGGGCACTCCACTTGATCCAGAGGAATTCAAAGAGGTATTAGAGGAAGATAAACAAAAAGAAATTAAGGCGGTTATTTTGACTCATTCCGAAACCTCAACAGGTGTAATTAATGATCTAGAAACTATAAGTTCATATATTCGCGAACATAGCAAAGCTTTATCAATTGTTGACTGCGTTACAAGTCTTGGAGCTTGCAATGTGCCTGTAGATGCATGGGAATTAGATATCGTTGCTTCAGGGTCGCAAAAAGGATATATGATACCTCCTGGGCTTAGTTTTATATCAATAAGCCAAAAAGCATGGGAAGCTACAGAAAAATCTAACTTACCAAAATTTTATTTAGATTTAAAATCCTACAAAAAAAGTCTTTTAACTAACAGTAATCCATACACCCCAGCAGTTAATTTAGTTTTTGCTTTAGATGAAGCTTTAAAAATGATGAGAGAAGAAGGCTTAGAAAACATTTTTCTAAGACACAATAAACACAAATTAGCAATGAGCAATGCTGTAAAGGCTTTAAATCTAAAATTATTTGCTGATGAAAAATATTTAAGTCCTTCAATTACTGCAATAAAAACAGAAGGAATTGATGCTGAAGAATTCAGAAAAACAATAAAGAATAATTTTGATATCTTACTTGCTGGTGGACAAGATAATTTAAAAGGGAAAATATTTAGAGTAGGACACTTAGGTTATGTTAATGATAGAGATATTATTACGGTGGTATCTGCTATCAGTAATACACTTCTCAGCCTCGGTAAAATCTCAGCCGAACAAGCTGGTGAGGCATTAGTTGTAGCATCTAGATATCTAAAGGGAAATTAAGTTAGGTTCCTGGCTCTTCAACATTTCCACCTAATTCAACAATCTTTTTTCTAAGAACGATTGATTTTTTTTCATCACCATTAGTTTGTGCTATTGCAAGGGCAAACTCTAATTTTTCCAGCTGATGGCCACCCTCAAAAAAAGATAATTTTTTCTTTATGCGGTTTTTATTATCTTTGTATGAAATTTGTGAAGACATAAAAATTCATGCTTTGCTTAATATTATGCCAAAAAAAGGGGACATTACGAGAGGAAAAGAAAAATATAATTTGACTATAAACTCAAGCAAAAAAAATTTTTTCTTATATTATGACCAAACATCTTTAATATTTATGCCGAACATAAATCTAATCTATTATCTAATTGCCGGTGCCATTTTTGGAACATTAGCTCTAAAAACAGGTATTCCAGCAGCTCCTCTTGCAGGCGCTTTAATAGGAGCAAGCATACTTAGCATAAGCGGCAAAGTGGGTGTAGCAGATTGGCCAATTAGCACGAGAACAGTATTAGAAATTGGAATTGGTACAGTAATTGGCACATCTTTAACTCAAGACTCATTAGTCGATCTTCAAAACTTATGGAGACCGGCTATTTTAATTACTTTTACTTTAGTTTTTACAGGATTAGCGATTGGATTATGGACAAGCAGGTTACTTAATATAGATGTTATAACAACAATTCTAGGTGCTGCACCAGGAGGTATTAGCGGCATGAGTCTTGTGGGGTCAGAATATGGAGTAGGAGCTGCAGTCGCAACTCTACACGCAGTGAGGTTAATAACTGTTCTTCTAATTCTTCCTTTAGTTGTTAAATGTTTAAACTTATTTGGAATAATAAAATCTTAAATTTCTATAGACATATTCACAATAAAAGATATTTTTAAATAGAAGAAAAAAGTTAAATGAACAGACTCAATAATCAAAAACTAATATTACTAACTCTAGGAATTTTTACTCCTTTAACAATTACGATATCGAAAGTAAATGCAAGCACATTTGGAGCAGAAATCTTTTGTACAATGAGAGATGGTGGTAATGACCATGAAAGTAGTTGGGAAGCAGCTTATACCTATATAAAACAACAAAAAGGAGGAATTTTCAAAGTCTCGCCTAAAAGAGCAGCATCACAAATTACTGAAACAGTTATAAGAGAAAATGAAAAATTTAGTTATTGCGTTGAATACTTAGATAATCTTCATCCGAATAGAAAACAACAAAGAGAATTACAAAAAGAAGAAAAACGAAAAGAAAAAGAAGCAAAAGATAGAGAGAACAAAAGAAAACAATTAGAAAAAGAGTTAGAAGAAACTAATATAGAATTTTCTGATGAATTGTCTGATGAAACACTGGACAGGTATAGTTATTAATTAAGGCTTCAGAAAGATAACAATTTTTTCTAAATTAAATAATCACTATTTTGTATCTAAGCACACAAATTCATATTTTTAATAAAAAAATTTAGACTAATAAGCATCAATCAATGTTGACTTTTAATATATTCGAGCGATTATTTATTTAACTAAATATTCTGAATGCATATTAACGATGCGGTTTTTTTAGAGGATTTATGTCCTAAGTTCAGATTTAGACAATGGCGAAAATCTATACATAGGTTTACAGGAAAAAGTTGTATATATTGCGGAAAACCATCTGAATCAATTGACCATGTAATACCACGAAGCCAAGGAGGCTTAAGTACAACAGAAAACTGTGTCCCCGCATGTCTTTCCTGTAATGGAGATAAATCAGATGAAAATGCTTTGTATTGGTATAGAAGGCAAAAATTTTATGATCCTCGAAGAGCAATGGCTATAAGAGCATGGCTAGAAGGGGATTTAAGATTAGCTATTAGATTACTACAATGGGCTAATCCTAATTTTAAAGTAAAAAATAAAAATTACGTAAAAGATGAATCAGAATATAAAGCAGCTTGATTACCAAACATTACATATTTTTCTAGAGTTATAACTCTCACATATATTTTCCAATTCTCTTGGTGATTCTGGGAATATTAAAATTGTCGAAAATGAAATGAGAAAGACAAAAAACTTTTGGTAGAATTTAACATTAACTAAACTTGCCTCTTTTTTTACAAGAAGGGGGTAACTTTTGCTAATACAAAAAGTTTTTGATTTTAAATCTGTCTCAAGAGCTATTTTCATTATTAATTAATACATATGTACTACTTTAACCCAGTATGAAAAAGTCTGCAAGTTTACTCGGAAATAAAAATAAATTTTTAATCTTAGGATGTGGTTTCAGCGGTAGTTTTTTTGCAAAAACTATTAGAAAATTCGGTTGCACTGTTTTAACTAGCTCAAGATCTGCAAGCAAAGATCCAAATAATTTTATTTTCAACAGTGAAAACAACGTGGTTCCTGATGATAAAATTTTTGATGGAGTTACGCATATTCTTAGTTGTATACCTCCTGACAAAAATGGAAATGATCCAGTATTAGAAAGCCTTCAAAGTAAACTACAAGATTTATCCCTTGAATGGGTTGGATATTTATCTACCACAGGAGTATATGGAAACACCGCAGGCGGTTGGGTTTCTGAGATAGATCAGCCTAATCCTTTACAAAAAAGAAGCCAAAATAGATTAAATTGCGAAAAAAAATGGATTAAATCTAGTTTGCCTGTGCAAATTTTTAGATTGCCTGGCATCTATGGACCTGGAAGATCAACGTTTGAAGCAATCAAAAATCAAAAAATTAAAGTCATCTTAAAAAAAGCTCAAGTTTTTTCAAGAGTACATGTTGCTGATATTACACATGCGATTATTTATTTATTACAAAATAAAGATTTTTTAAAGTTTCACCAAATAATTAATATTGCAGATGATGAACCCTGTCCTCAGATAGAAGTTATTCAATATTGCTACGATTTACTTGGTTTAACAATGCCAAAACCAATATTATTTGAGGCTGCAAAAGATGAATTATCCCCTATCGCTCAATCTTTTTGGACGGAAAATAGAAGAGTTTCGAACAAACTTTTATGCGAAACACTTGGATATAAACTAATTTATAAAAACTATAAAATAGGCTTAAAAAATTGCTATCCGAATATTTAAAAAATTAACTTTAAAAACTTTTTATGAATTTTCAAAAACCAAAAAAAATATTGAAAATAGTAATTAGCGTTGGAGATGAGTCAGGTATTGGACCTGAAATAATCCTGAAAGCACTTTACTCTAATGAGATACCAAAAAATATTGACTTTATATTAGTTGGATCAAAAAAAAATCTACATAATGCATATAAATATTTTAAATCCTTAGGATTAAAAAACCTTGCAAATCCTAAAAATTTCAAAATACATGATCTAGAAATTGCTTCATCAGATAATGACACTAAATCAAGTTACGGCAATTCAAGTTTCCAATATTTAACAAAAGCAATAGAAATTGTAAAACAATATCCCAATTCAGCACTTGTAACTGGACCAATTTGCAAGAAATCATGGTTTCTAGCAGGTCATCACTTCTCTGGTCAAACTGAAGTACTAGCAAAATCATGTGGAGTAAAAAATATTGGAATGTTATTCACAGCAAAATCACCAATTACAGGTTGGAGATTTAATACTTTACTAGCTACAACCCACATAGCCCTTTCTGAGGTTCCCAAGACATTAACAACAGAATTAATCCACTCTAAATTGGATCTTTTCAAAGATTTTTGTAAAACATATACTGATAAACCTACTTTAAAAGTAGCAGGATTAAACCCTCATGCTGGCGAAGAAGGAATTTTAGGCCAAGAAGAAATAGATTGGCTTAATGATTCATTAATTACGTGGAATGAAAAGAATAGAAGTATTAAATTATTAGGCCCTTTATCACCAGATAGTTGCTGGAATTCTTCCGTAAAAGCGTGGAGTGAAAAAAATGCTGAAAAGCATGATGGCATTCTTGCTATGTATCATGATCAAGGTTTAATACCAATGAAAGTGATAGCTCTTAATTACTCAGTCAATACCACAATCGGTTTACCTTTTATAAGAACATCTCCGGATCATGGAACGGGATTTGATATTGCGGGCAAAGGAATTGCTCAATCTCAGAGCATGATTGAGGCTATTAAGGCTGCCGTAGAAATTACTAACAATTCAAGATTGCTTAACACGCATTAAAACTTGACCAAATTCAACTGGTGTTCCATTTTCAACGAGAATCTCTACTATTTCAGCATTAAATTCAGATTCAATTTCATTCATTAACTTCATTGCTTCCAAAATACAAATAGTTTGACCAACCTTGACCATATTCCCTACTTCGACGAATGGCTCCTCATCAGGGGCTGCAGCCCTATAAAATGTGCCTACCATAGGAGAAGTAATTTCAGTTAGATCAGAGCGTCCTGGAGGTGCAACCTGAGGTGCTTCAGGTTCATTAACAACTGGGGTATTATCATTAATAGTTTTTTGATTAACAATTGTTTGCTTATCAAAAGAAGTATTAGAAACTAAATTATTACTAACTTGGTTCTGATCAAATACATTCCTTTTTATTTCGAGTTTAAAATCTTCTCCCTCTAGCGAGAACTCTTGAATATCACTTGTAGAGATTTTCTCTATTAAGCGATTTAAGTCATCATGATCTAATTTCATAGCCATTAATTTTCACGTCCAAGATAACTATCATTACGAGTATCGACTTTAATCATTTCTCCTACAGAGATAAATAAAGGAACCATAACTTGAGCACCCGTTTCTAGAATAGCTGGTTTAGTGCCCCCACTAGCAGTATCACCTTTAACTCCAGGATCAGTCTCTGTAACTTTCAAAGTAATAGATATTGGAAGTTCTACTTCTAAAACTTTACCATTGTGGAAAATTACGTTTACCTCCATTCCCTCTTTCAAATACTTTGCGCCTTTACCAATTTGTTCAGAGGTGAGTCTTGTCTCTTCAAAACTTGTCATGTCCATAAAAACATAATCACCAGACTCCACATAAGTATGCTGGAGGTTAGACTTCTCAAGGATAGCCTGTTGTACTGATTCTCCGGCTCGAAAAGTTTTTTCAACCACGTTGCCGCTTTGAACTGATTTTAATTTTGTTCGCACAAAAGCAGAACCCTTACCAGGCTTGACATGTAGAAATTCTACAACGCGCCAAACTTGTCCATCTAATTCGATGGTAGTACCTGTGCGAAAATCGTTACTGGAAATCATTCCTGTATTACATCCCCAAGGATCATAAACCTGCAAGAGTGCTATGCAAAAATTCTTATCAAATCAGAACAAACTTTTCTTAATTCTATCGATTGTAATTTTACAGGTTTGCCTCTTAAAACCGACTCAAGTACTAGCTGATTTACCTACTGGAAATGCAGTAAAAGACCCTGGTGCAATCCTCAGAAACGCACTCCCTATCAAGCAAGTTGAGTTGCAAGACCTTCAACACAAATTGGAAGAAACTAGTGACCTTGTAAGAGGAGGAAGATGGCCCGCTCTTACGAAAACTGTTACAAAATGTCAATCTTTACTAAAAAAATACCAGAGTAAAATTATCCAAGAATTACCAAATGATAAAAAGAAAATTGCTGAAAAAACATTTTTAGAGCTCAAAGAAAATTTTGATAGTCTTCAAGATTACTCTAAAGCAAAAGATAAATATTCATTTATAGGTACCAGAAGAGATGCTTTAGATAAAATAGGTGGATTAGAAGAATATTTTCTACCAAATGCATTTCCGTACTCTATTCCCGAGGAATTTGATAATTTACCAAGATTACTGGGCAGAGCAAAAGTCAATATAAAAACCTCCAAAGGAGATATGCAAGCAATTGTTGATGGATTTAACGCCCCACTTACAGCAGGAGCATTTATAGATTTATCTTCAAAAAACTTCTACAAAGATTTACCTATCAACAGAGCAGAAGAATTTTTTGTATTGCAAACAGGTGATCCAATTGGTGAAGATATTGGTTACATAGATCCTGAAACAAACGAAGAACGTCACGTTCCCTTAGAAATAAGAATTCCTGACGAACAAGATACTTTTTACAATCAAACTTTTGAAGATTTAGGTCTTTACACAGAGACGCCAACATTGCCTTTTGCAACACTTGGAACTCTAGGATGGTCCCACTCAAATACCGCAGTTGATGATGGCTCATCGCAATTTTTCTTCTTTTTATATGAAGCAGAATTAAATCCAGCAGGTCGTAATTTAATTGACGGGAGAAATGCTGCCTTTGGTTACGTTGTAGATGGATTTGATGTATTAGAAGAGCTTACTAAAGATGACACAATAATTTCAATTGATGTTATGGAAGGGATTGAAAACCTTAAATTAAATGCATAAAGAAAAATTAGAAGATATAGGAGAAAAGGAATTAATAAATAGGCTAGGAAAATTTATGCCTAAAAATCAAACTTCAGATGATTGCGCTTTAATCAAAACTAAAAATGATAATTTACTTGTTAATACAGACTCTTTGGTGGAAAATGTTCATTTCAATGACATTAGTACTTGTCCTCAAGACCTTGGGTGGAAAGCAGTTGTAAGCAACATCTCTGACTTATTATCTAGTGGAAGCAAAAAAACTATTGGTATTACAATAAGCTTAGTTCTACCTGTTAGAACTGAGTGGATTTGGGTTGAAGAAGTATACAAAGGAATAAATAAAGCATTAAAAGAATATGGCGGATTGATTCTTGGGGGAGATTGCTCAAAGGGGAATGAAAAAATCATTTCAATTACGGCCTTTGGAATTCAAGGTGAGCTTGAATTAAGAAGAAACGCATGTAAACCAGGAGATATAATCTTAACTACAGGAATTCATGGTCTTAGCAAACTGGGATTTTTGATACAAAATAAAATTAATTTCGATAATGAATTTCCTCTTAATGAAAAATTAATCATTAAGTCTATTGAACATTTTTGTCGCCCTAGAGTTTACCCAAAATTTCTAAAAAATCTCCTCAAAAGTCGCTCCAATAAAAACATAAGGAGAATAGGATGTACTGATAGCAGTGATGGTCTATTTCAAGCCTTACAAGATTTAGCAATAGCTAGCAACTGCAAAGCGATCATAGATTATAAAAAAATACCTAAAGATAAGGATTGGCCTAAAGGAGATAAATGGGACGAATACTATTTTTTTGGAGGAGAAGATTATGAATTAGTTTTCTCATTGCCCAAAAATTGGGCTGAAAATTTATCTAGACTTGATACAAATATTAACGAGATTGGTTTTTTTACTGATGGTAAACCATCAATAGAATTTAAAGATAATAAAAAAAACAAATTATTTAATAACACACCTTTCAAACACTTTTAGTTACTCCCAATTCTTAGCAACAATCTCTGCTAAATCTACAACTCTTTGACTATAACCCCACTCATTGTCATACCATGCAAGGACTTTTACAAGGTTATCTCCGATACACATAGTAAGATCACTATCTACGATTGACGATTCATTGGTACCTGCATAATCGCTCGACACTAGTGGTTCATCTCCATACTTAATTATGCCTTTCATTGAGTTTAGAGATGCTTCCTTGAGAGCATTATTGACTTCTTCAGCTGTGACAGATTTAGAAGATTCAAAAACAAAATCTACTGCTGAAACGTTAGGCGTTGGAACTCTCATTGCAATTCCTGTTAATTTGCCTTTCATTTCTGGGTATACCAATGCTACTGCTTTCGCAGCACCTGTAGAAGTAGGAACGATGTTTGTAGCAGCAGCTCTAGCCCTTCTTAAATCTCTATGACTATTATCTAAAATTCTTTGATCCCCTGTATAACTATGAATTGTGGTCATCAAACCTTTATTAATACCAAAAGTTTGGTCTAAAACTTTAACTACTGGAGCTAAACAGTTCGTTGTACAACTAGCATTACTCAAAATATCATAATCTTTGTGTTTGTATGTATCAGCATTAACTCCAACTACATAAGTACCAACGCCATCGCCTTTGCCAGGAGCAGTTAAGATAACTTTTTTTGCTCCAACCTCTAGGTGCTTACTTGCACCTACGTCTGTATTAAATACTCCAGTAGATTCAATAACCAAATCTACACCCCAGTCTTTCCATGGGAGATTCATTGGGTTCCTATCAGAGAAACATTTAATTGTCTTGTTATTAATTACAAAAGTATCATCAGTATATTGAATATCAACACCATCAAGTTGACCAAGAACTGAATCATATTTTAATAGATGAGCATTAGTCTTAGGATCTGATGTAACGTTAATTCCGACAACTTCAATATTGGTGTAAGCCCCTCTACTAAGCCAACAACGCATAAAGTTTCTACCGATTCTGCCAAAGCCGTTAATTGCAACACGCAAAGTCATAATTAATAATTCTAAATGATTAACCTAAGTTGCTGATCATACTGAATTTTGTGCAATAACGTAAGGTTTTTTTGATTTATTAAGCAAATAAGTCTAGTTTTGTATTAATTCAAGGAAAAAAACATTTTTTTTTTAAGAAAAAATAGCAAAATTTTACCAAGAAGTTATTTTGATTTAAGTAAAAGATAAACATTGGATAACAAATTACTGTTGAAAAGTCATTTTCATTTTATTGGGATTGGAGGTATTGGAATGTCAGCATTAGCAATGGGTTTACTTAAAAAAGGTTGTTCAGTTTCAGGATCCGATTTAGTTAAAAACAATGAAACTAATAAATTAGAGAAATTAGGTGCAGTAATTTTTACTACTCAAGTACGACAAAATATTGAATTTGTTATTTCAAAATTTACCAACAAATTGATTAATTTTGTTGTAAGCTCCGCGATCAAGCCAGAAAACGAGGAATTGTCGTACTGCAGAGAAAAAAATTTATCAATCAAACATCGTTCAGAGATACTTGCAATGCTAATGCGCACTTATACTGCATTGGCGGTAGCAGGGAGCCACGGAAAAACATCAACCAGTACATTTCTTTCTACAATACTTGAATTATGTACGCGAAATTCTTCTTCAATAACTGGCGGAATAATTCCTATTTACAACTCTAATTGTCATTTAGAAAATACTAAATACTTAGTAGCTGAAGTTGATGAATCTGATGGGACAATTAACAAATATAAGTCTGATATCGGAATAATTAATAACATTGATTTTGATCATTGCGATCACTTTTCTAATCTAAGTGAAGTCATATCTTCTTTTAAAAGTTTTGCTAAAAATTCAAAAAAATTACTACTTAATTTTGATTGTGAAACCTCAAGAAATAATTTTTATTCTAATTGTAAGTGGTCAAACATCACAACTAAAAATGTAGCTTATGCAATAATTCCGACTGAAATTAATTCAAAGTATACAATTGGAAAATATTATGAAAATGAAAATTTTATTAGTAGTTTAAATATTCCAATTCCAGGATTACACAATCTATCTAATATCACCGCAGCAATAGCAGCTTCAAGAATGATAGGAGTAAATTTTATAGAAATTAAGAAAAATATAAAATATCTAAAACTACCAAAAAAAAGATTTGAATTTAGAGGCCAAAGAGATGAAAGAAGTTTATATGATGATTATGCACATCACCCAAACGAAATAAAAGAGACGATTAAATTAGGAAGATTATTGATTCAGCAAAAACACTATAATGAATGTCAAAAAAGAAGGCTAATTGCTATATTTCAACCTCATAGATACTCTCGAGTAAAGCAATTTAATGAAGAATTCGCTAAAGAATTATCAAAAGCAGATGTAATTTATGTAACAAGTATTTATGGAGCAGGAGAAGGAAACCAAGATAAAATTACTTCGAAAATTATCACTGATTTGATTTATAAAAAAAATAAAAATGTTAGTTACATAGATAATTATTATGAAATTAAAAAGAATTTTTACGAATTAACTCAAAAAGGGGATTTAATTTTGAATATGGGAGCTGGTGATTGTCATAATTTATGGTCAATTTTAGATGCAAAAAAATAATTAAAATAAATAACTGATTTATGAATAAAAAAAATTTTTCTGAAAACTGTAATTTAAGTAGTTATACAACTATAAGAGTGGGAGGAGTGGCTGAATATTTTTCTGAGCCAAGAAGCGTTGAAGAACTTTCATATCTAATAAATTGGGCTAATTTACACAAACAAAGATGTCAAATAATTGGCGCAGGTTCAAATCTTTTAATAAATAATATTTTCATAAAAGGCTTAGTTGTTTGTACAAAGAAATTGAAATCACTAAAGATAGAGCCAAATTCAGGAATTGTTGAAGCGGAAGCAGGTGTAATGCTCCCAACATTATCTAATTCTCTTGCTAAAAATGGATTACAAGGAGGGGAATGGGCTGTCGGCATTCCAGGAACATTAGGAGGAGCAATTTATATGAATGCTGGCACAGGAAATTTATCACTAGCAAAAAATCTTATTTCTGTAAAAGTTATTAATAATAAAACTCTTGAAAAACTTGAAATTGAAAAACAAGATATCAATTTTAAGTATAGATTTAGCTCTTTTCAAAAAAATGATTCAACAATTATTAGTGCAAGATTACATTTTGAACCAAATGGAAATCTAGAAAAATTAATTCAAACAACCAAAAATAACCTTAAATTAAAAACAGAAACACAACCATATCATCAACCAAGTTTTGGTAGTGTTTTTAAAAATCCTGAAAACAATTATGCAGCAAAATTAATTGATGATGTGGGTTTAAAGGGATTTAAAATTGGAGGTGCTGCTATTTCTACGATGCATTCAAATTTTATAATTAACACTTCTTCAGCAAGTTCAAAAGATATTTATGAATTAATAACAGTAATTCAACAAAAAGTACTACAAAACAAAGGGATTTATTTGCAACCGGAAGTAAGAATGATTGGTTTTGACTATCCTAACTAAAGAAACGTTTTTACAAAATGGCGGGTTTTGGACTTCCTAACTTTGGACAACTTACAGAAGCTTTTAAAAAAGCTAAACAAATTCAGCAAGATGCTCAAAAATTACAAGATGAACTTGAAAATATGGAGATTGAAGGCAAAAGTGATGATGAGATGATAAAAGTTTGGATAAGTGGAAACCAACTTCCTTTAAAGGTAAAAGTACAAGAAAATATCTTAAATGCAAATACAGAACAAATAGAGCAAAACATTCTACAAGCTATTCAAAAAGCTCATGAATTATCAACTACAACTATGAAAGAAAGGATGAATGATTTGACTGGTGGATTAAATCTTAATCTTCCTGGTTTTGATAATAGTGACTCTTAGAAGACTCAATCATTTCTTTATAAAAAGAATATCTTTCGAAGGATTTATTTAAATTACACCCCTCATCATTTAAATGTAAGCAGTTACGAAATTTACACTTAATTCCTTCTTCGATTACCTGTTTATATATTTCTGAATAAAGATTTGGTAACAACTTAATATCAACCTCTAGAGGTTGCATATTAAAACCAGGGGTATCCACAATGTAACTTTGATTCGAAATAGCAAATAACTCAACATTTCGAGTAGTATTTTTTCCTCTCTTAATTTTTTTGGAAACTGGAGAAGTACTATTTTGAAGACCTGGAATAATCATATTTAGCAAAGTAGTTTTGCCAACTCCGGATGGACCCATAAAAATTGAACATTCTTTTTGCTTTAACTCAGCTAATAAATTTTGAAAGCTATCAGATTTGTGTAAACTTAAAGTTATTACTTGGTAACCCCATTTCTCAAATTTATGAAGTAAATATGATCTTCTTTTATCAGAAATTAAATCACACTTTGTCAAAACTAATGAGACTTCAACACCCATTGATTCTGCTGATATCAAAAACCTATTAACTTGAGATAAATTTAACTCTGGTTCTTCAACGGAAAAAGTAACGTATATGTTAGAAATATTTGCAACAGAGGGTCTAACTAAAAGATTTTTTCTTTTTTTTAGACTTTTTATTACTGCGCGTTTACTTTTAAAATCAATTTTTTCAATCGCTACTTCGTCTCCAACATAAATTAATTGATCCTTGAAATTTATAGACTTCTTAACCTTACATAAAAATTTCTGGCTATTGCCAGAGTTTTCTTGATTTTTTAAATCAACTAAAAAAAAATCATTGAATTTTTTCGTAACTAAACCTAAATATTTACTATAAGTTTTCATTAAAAATTTTTATTTTTATAAATTTTTCATTTTCTTTGATTTGTGTAAACAAACATCCCATCTCTATTAAATTGTTTAATACCATTTCTTCTGGTTCACCTTTATCTAGTTCAACAATAAGTTGTTCATTTTTAGATAACTTCTCCAAAGCCAATTTAATTTTGACAACATTTAAAGGACATGGAACAGATTTAAGATCCAAATGCTTTAAGGAAGTCATTAAGATTCTTTACCAAATAATTTACTAAAAAGTCCACTACTAGAATTAATATTTTTATCTGAATATTGAGAAGCTAAACCCTCTAACAGTTCTCGTTCTGAGTCGGTTATCCGAGTTGGTAATTTTACTTTTACTAATACTTCATGATTGCCTCTCGCAACCGGATTTCCAAGTCTAGGTACCCCTTTATTCTCAAGTGAAAGAGTTGTATTTGGCTGCGTACCACTTGGAATTTTTAAATTAACATCTCCATCAACTGTAGTGATTTTTACAGTGTCACCTAAAATAGCCTGTAAATAACTCACTGCTATTTCTGAGTAAATAGTTACACCATCTCTTTTAAGTTTTGAATCATTCTTAACCTTTATAAAAACATAAAGATCTCCAGGTGGACCGCCTTTCAAACCGACATTTCCCTCCCCGGAAACTCTTAATTTAGTGCCAGTATCAACGCCTGCAGGAATATTAATTCTTAATTTTTTTCTGACTTGCTTTACGCCATTACCGCCGCAAGTTACACATGGATCTGCAATTATCTGGCCAGCCCCATTACACGAAGGACATTCAGCTACCTGTGTAAAATTACCAAAAGGTGTTCTTGTAGCTCTTCTAACTTGTCCACTTCCACCACATGTTGAACAAGTTTTGGGTCCGGTTCCTGGTTTTGCACCTATTCCCCTACAAACTTCACATGTCTCCAAATGAGGAATTTTAATTTCTCTTTGTTGGCCAAAAATTGCATCTTTAAAGTCAACATTAAGGTCATACCTTAGATCATCTCCTTGTTGAGGACCTCTTCTTTGTGTTCTTCCTCCTTGTGGATTTTGCCCACCAAAGCCATTAAAAAAAGTTTCAAATAAGTCTGCAAAGCCACCCATATCTCCCATATCAGGCATTCCAGCTGCGCCTCCAAGGCCAGCTTCTCCAAATTGGTCATATCTTGCTCTAGTTTCAGGATCAGCTAATGCTTCGTAAGCCTTACCAATTTCTTTAAATTTATCTTCCGCACCAGGTTCTTTGTTAACATCAGGATGGTATTGCCTTGCTAATTTCCTATAGGCCCTTTTTAAGGTATCCGCATCAGCATCTCTTGAAACTCCAAGTATTTGGTAAAAATCAGCCATTAGATAATGCTCAAATAAGTATTTGGAATTTATACATCTTCAGAAGTATTTGCCTCTGAATTAACATCCCCTTCAACTGTATCCTTTTCTACTTCCTGTTGTGAATTTTGTTTACCAGGTCCCATAGAAACCTTAACCAATGCATGTCTCAAAACCTTACCTTCTAGATGATATCCTCGCTGCAATTCTTCAATAATAAAATCCTCTTCAAACTCTTCACTAGGTTCTCTTAATACAGCTTCATGCAAATTTGGATCAAATTGCTGACCAACAACTCTCATGGGTGACACTCCCTGTTGTTTTAAAACTTCTACTAGTTGTTTATACAATCCTTGATAACTTCTATGAAGAGCTTGAGCTTCTTCACTTTCTGGTTTAAGTTGTTGTCTTGCTCTTTCAAAATTATCAACAATAGGAAGTATTGCAGTTAAAGTCTTTGAAACAAGTTGGATTTTTAAATCATCCTGATCCCTAGACTGCCTTTTTCTGAAATTATCAAAATCTGCTGAAATCCTTACGTATTGATTTTTTAATGTTTCATGCTCTTTTTCTAATTGTTCTAATCTTGCATCATTATTTGAAATAGTATTTTTTAATTCTTCAGTATTTATTTTTTCTTTTTCTTGAGATGATAATTCTTCATTTTCGGTTGTTGAATTTTGGGTAGATGATGTATCTTCAGGAGCTTTATCCAAGTTAGAATCATCATTCTCTTTATTATCAATATTGTCTGATTGATTTTCAATCATTTTTCTAAAATTTAATAAAACTATTGTCCAATAAAGTGAGGAACAAAACAAGTTGCGGAAGGCCGCACAAATATTTAATCAGGAACAAACCTTAATGCTAATCCATTGTTGCAGTATCTTTTGCCAGTAGGAAGTGGCCCATCATTGAAGACATGTCCTTGATGGCCTCCACATCTAGAACAATGATATTCTGTTCTAGGAACAATTAACTTAAAATCAACTTTTGTTTCTACTGATCCTTGAATGGAATCCCAAAAACTTGGCCATCCTGTACCACTATCAAATTTTTTATCTGAGGAAAAAAGCGGCAAATCGCATCCTCCACAGTGAAAAATCCCTTTCCTTTTCTCATTATTTAATTGGCTGCTAAAAGCTCTTTCAGTTCCTTCCTCCCTCAAAATATAATATGCTTCTGGGCTAAGCCTAGCCTTCCATTCATCTTTTGATAAATTCCACTCTTCTTTAGAAGGTAGTGAAGATGCTAATAATTTCATGGGGTTAAAGATTATTTTTAAGATTGACATGGTAGGAATTAGAATAAAAGTTCTTCTTGATAGAAATTGATTCATATATTTAAATCACAAAAAAGTAATGAATTTCATTAAGCCTGATTCTATTAAAAATATTCATAAATTAAGTATTGCTCCAATGATGGATTGTACTGATAAGCATTTCAGAATGATAATGAGAAAGATAAGTTCTAAAGCTCTATTGTATACGGAAATGATTGTGGCCCAGAGTTTAGTTTTTACTAATAAAAAAGAAAATTTTCTAGATTTTAATGATGAAGAACACCCGGTATCGATTCAGTTTGGAGGAGACGACCCTGAAATCCTTAAAGAGGCAGCCCAAATGGCACAGGATTGGGGTTATGACGAAATAAACTTTAATGTTGGTTGTCCTAGTCCAAGAGTCTGTTCTGGAAATTTTGGCGCTTCACTTATGAAAGAACCTGAAAAAGCAGCAAAATGTATAGAATCCTTAAAAAATAATTGCAACTTACCGGTTACTATCAAACACAGAATCGGTGTAGATAATGATGATAGTTTCGTTAATTTGAATAATTTCGTAAGAATTATCTCAAATGCTGGTGCAGACAGATTTACAGTTCACGCAAGGAAAGCCATATTAAAAGGTCTAAATCCAAAACAAAATAGGACCATACCACCACTAAATTATGATGTAGTAAAAAAATTGAAAAAATTAAATCCAGAATTATTAATAGAAATCAATGGAGGTTTAACAAATATCGATGAATCACTAAAAGCCTTGAGTGATTTTGATGGGGTCATGATTGGACGGTCAATTTATAAATATCCCTTGAGATGGTCTGAAATTGATCAAAAGATTTATGGAATTAATAAAAAACCCAAATCTGCCTCAAATATTATATTCTCATTAATTCCATACATAGAAGCGCATTTAAGTAATGGAGGAAAATCTTGGGATATTTGTAAACATCTTATAAATTTAGTTGAAGGTATACCAAAAGCTAAAATTTGGAGGAATCAAATTTCAAATAAATCTATAAAAAATGAATTAAATATTGAATATTTATTTAAATTAACGACAGCACTTAAAGAAATGGGTTATTGATTTGTCTCGTTTGAAGCATTGCTCTCATTGGACACTCCCCTTTTTCTTCTGCTCCTACCATTTTCATATTCAGAGTTATCAGAAGAATTTCCATAGCTTCTGTCTTCCCAACCTTCTGCTCCAGAAGATTTGTTAGCGTTAGAACTATTATTGCCACCGCCGTAGCCGCCATTATTGCCGCCTCTTCCTCCTCTACGAGATCCACCAGAACCTCTAGGCTCAGCTTTATTAATTCTTAATGGTCTACCCATAAGTTCCGTGCCTTGCAAACCATCAATAGCTTTTGATTCAATAGCTTCATCTGCCATTTCAATAAATGCGAATCCTCTTTTCCTACCAGTATCCCGCTCTAAGGGAAGAGAACAATTTAAAACCTCACCAAAAGGGGCAAACAACTGTGTAACATCTTCACGCTCTGCGCGGAACGGCAAATTGCCAACAAAAATACTCACTTTAAACTCAACAAAAAATTTACCTTAAAAAAAACTACACTGAGTAGTCTCATAATATTGCTCTATTATTCTACTTCAAAGCATACCCCTGTTGTAGAAATATAATTGAGATTCAAAGTAACAATCTTTTTTGCCAAGTATTTATCTCTTTTTCTACTTGAACAAAACTGGTACCACCTTCGCTATTTCTTGATTTAACAACATTAAGAGGCTTAAGATCCACAAAAACATCATCATCAAATTCTGGATGAAATTTTTTAAATTCTTCAATTTTGAGATTTTTAAATAACATTTTTCTCTCCAAGCAATATTTAACCATTTGACCAACAACTTGATAGGCGGTTCTAAAAGGAACATCTTTATTAACTAAGTAATCTGCCAAATCAGTAGCATTTGAAAAGTCGTTCTCTACTGAATCTGATAGATTTTTAATATTAAATTCAATACCCTCATTAATTAAAATAGTCATTGCTTTAATACAAGAAGATATTGTTTCTGCAGTATCAAATATTGGCTCTTTGTCCTCTTGAAAATCCTTATTATAAGAGAGTGGTACTCCTTTGACCATGGTTAACAATGCCTGGAGATGTCCATACACTCTTCCTGTCTTACCCCTGATCAATTCTGGTACGTCAGGATTTTTTTTCTGAGGCATTAAGCTACTTCCTGTTGCACATTTATCTGTTAATTTCGCAAAAGAAAATTCATCAGTTACCCATAAAATTATTTCTTCTGAAATTTTACTTAAATGAGACATCAATATAGCAGATGCAGAAACAAACTCTATACAAAAATCTCTATCACTTACTGCATCAATACTGTTTTTGTAAATCTTTTTAAAACCCAATTCTGCAGCTGTAAAGTGTCTATCTATTTTTATTTTTGTTCCAGCTAATGCTGCAGCTCCTAACGGAGAAATATTAACTCTTGAGCGAACTTCTTTATACCTTTCACGGTCTCTTTGGAGCATTTCTATATAAGCCAATAAATGATGAGCCAAAGATAATGGTTGAGCTCTTTGCATATGGGTATATCCAGGAATTAAGGTAAAAATATTGGATTTCGCAAGATTTAAAAAGGATTTTTGCAAATCAGTTATTAAAATTTCAATATTGTCAATCTCTTTTCTTAGCCACAATCTTATATCTGTACCAACTTGATCATTTCTACTTCTACCTGTGTGTAATTTTTTTCCAGTTTCACCAATTAAACTTATCAGCTTTTCTTCTATGCAATAGTGAATATCTTCAGAAGGTGGACCAGGAGAAAATTTACCCTCCAAATACTCAACTTTTATTAACTTTAAGCCATTAATAATTTGCAAAGCTTCAGAAGAAGATAAAACTTTTGTTTTGCCAAGCATTTTCGCATGAGCAATCGAGCAATCTAAATCTTCTAAAATAAGCTTTCTATCAAATCCAATAGAGGCATTAAACTTTTCAATAAAGGGGTCAAGTGAATTATCAAACCTTTTACTCCAAACTTTTGACATATTAATTAATAACTTTAAGTATCTCTACTAAAGCATTTTTTTATATAAGTGACAAAAAATATCTATTTCAGTTGAAAAATAACCATTGAGGCATCATCTTCAAGATGTCTATTTTGACCTGTAAAATCGTCTAGCTTTTTAAATATTTTATTTAATATTTCTTGGGATTTATAAGACTGCTTGCACAATTTTGTAAGAGTTTTAATTAATCTTTCCTCATCAAATCTTTGTCCTAAAGAATTAGAAGTATCAATCACTCCATCTGTGTAATAAAGAACTAAATCATTTTGATTAAGCTTGATTTCACCACAATGATATTCAGCATCTTTTTGTAGTCCAAGTACAAATCCTTTTGCATCTAGTCTAATAATTTTCTGATCTGCACTTTTCCAAAGCAGAGGAGGATTATGTGCTGCATTAGCGAATCTCAATTTTCTAGTTCTAGGATCATAATCTGAGTAAAATAATGTAACAAATCTATGCGATTGATCTAAATCATTTATTGCTAGTTGATTCAAATCATGCAAAATTCTATCTGGAGGAAGACCTGTAAGAACCTCTGCACGAAGCATGCCTCTTAACATAGTCATTAAAAGACCGGCTGGAATCCCTTTACCCATGACATCACCTATTACAAAGGCCCATCTTGATTTTTCTTTCCTTTTTTCAGAAATATTAGTCTTTAAGCACATAAAATCATAGTAATCTCCGCCGAGCTGAAGAGCTGGTCTACAATGTGCAGCTAAATCTATACCATGGATAATTGGACAATAATCCGGGAGTAATTGAGATTGAATTTCAGCACCAGTAGAAATTTCTCTATCTACATTCTCATGCTTTTTCTTTGTTTTTATTAAGTAGTAATTTTCTAAACCAACTGCTAGACAATTTTCAATAAAATTAAAATTTCTATCTTCAGTAATCGACTGTCTAGAAATATCTTCGCTAAAAATATAAATAAATCCTCTACATTTGCCTCTGGATATTATTTTTTTTGCTTCAATTTTATATTCTTTAAATTTATTTTTTAAAGCATTTTCAAAAGTTACAATTTCTTTTATTTTAAAATTTTTTGAAAAATGAAATTGATCCAAAAAACTATTAATCGCTTCTTGAATTGTTGAATATTCATAATTAACAGAAATTTTTATATTTTCATTCCATATCTCCCCATCGTAATTTAAAGGAATAATTAAAATTATATTCTCAGAAAAAATATGTTTAAAAATTAAGCAAACATAATCCAGTAATTTATTTATGTTGGAAAATGATTTTAAATAATACGCTAGAGAAGATGCAATTTCAGCAAATTTATATTTATTTTTTAGGGTGAATTTAGGATCATTTTCTAAAAAATTTTGGACAACTTTATTCGAAAATATTTTTTCTTTTTGATTATTTGCCAAAACAAAACTAACAGATAAGTATGTTTTAACATTAAATTTAAGTTTTTAAAAAAAATTAATTAAATTTTTATTTATCTGCAAGCATAGCCTCTACAAATTCATAGCTATTAAATGGTCTCAAATCTTTTATACCTTCTCCAGCTCCAATAAACCTTATGGGCAAATTTACTTCTTCAGATACTGCTAAAGAAACACCTCCTCTAGAAGTGCCATCTAATTTAGTAATAATTGCTCCACTTAAATCTGCTGATTTAGCGAAACTTTTTGCTTGTTTTAAGCCATTTTGTCCCTGACTGGCATCTAAAACTAATAATGATTCAATAAGTGCATCTGGGACCTTTTTATCAATAATTTTTTTTATTTTTGCCAATTCATCCATCAAATTATTTTTTGTTTGCAATCTACCCGCTGTATCAACAAGTAATAAATCAACATTTCTTTTTTTTGCAGAATTAATTGCATCAAAAACTACAGCAGCTGGATCAGCATTTTTTGATTGATTAGATATAACGTCAACATTACTTCTATCTCCCCACACTTTCAGTTGTTCTACTGCGGCCGCTCTAAAAGTATCAGCAGCAGCAATCAAAGTTTTATAATTACTTTTTGATGACAAATATGCTAATTTCCCTAATGTAGTGGTTTTACCAACACCATTAACTCCCACTAATAACCAGACATTTAATTTACCCTTTTGGGGAACTAAAAGATCAGAACCCGAATTTTTTATTGGTTTATCGATAATTAATTTTAATTCCTTCTTCAAAAATTTTATTCCTGCTTCTCCACCCACGACTTCCTCGTTTAATTTTGTTCTAAGAGAACTTATAACTTTATCGGTTGAATCAATCCCTACGTCAGCTCTTATTAATAGAGTCTCTAAATCATCAAGAGATTCAGGAGTAAGAGGATCATCTCCCAATTTATCCAATAATTCAGTAACAAATCCTTTTCGGGTTTCTTCTAATCCTCTCCGTAATTTAGTTAACCAATCAATTTCATCAATCGATATTTGATTTATTTTTTTTCCTTGAGCAGCTAATACCATTGCCGACCAAGTAAAATTATCATCAAATTCTCCTAATTCTGGTTCAGCAATATTTTCTTTATTAAGAATATCAATTGATTCTTGCTTTTGCTCTTCCTGTTTCTCTAATTCTTGCTTTTGCTCTTCCTGTTTCTCTAATTCTTGCTTTTGCTCTTCCTGTCGTTTTTTTAACAGTGCATAAGCTTGTGCAGCCCATTCACGAGAATTATCAGAATCAGTATTAGTCATTATTTTCTATAGTTCGTAATTAAAAGTTTTCTAAATACTATTTATTTATATCAAATAATTATGACAATTAAATTGTTTGTAATCTCCTTAAAACTCCATTAATAAATTTTCTTCCTTGCAAATCACTATATTTATTAGCTAAATTAACAGCCTCATCACAAGCAACAGCGACAGGTGTGTTCAAAAAATTGATATCCACGTAAGCTAGACGCAAAATATCCCTATCTATTCTTGGTAATCTTTTTAATCTCCAACCATCCATTACTTGATCGATATCTGAATCAATACTTTTAAGGTTATTGATTATATTACAAATCCTTTGATTTACATCCTCTCTAATATCTATTTGACCGCTAGAAACAATTAATTTTGGAAAGTCTAGAGTGACAGAGAGTGTATTCATTACGGTTTCAATTTTTGTCAGAGATTTTTTTAACTCATCTCGAACATTTGAATAAGAGGAATCAACACCTTCTTGCAATTCACTATCTAATATTTTTTGTGAAGCATTTTCTAACTCTGACTCACAATTATCTAATTCCTCTCTGCAATGATTTATTAGAGAATCCAAAGCAGATTCAAAAATTTCTTCTATCTGAAATTTATTTAATTTAAAGTCACCTTTATCTCTTATAAGGCCAAGAGAAATTAAAGATAATTCTCTTGAAAGGGATCTATTATGCATCAATTAAGAAGAAGTATTAGTGGAAGCTCGTAATTGAGAAAACAATTTTGAAAATGTTGGATTTGTGGTGTTATTTTTCTCATCTGGATTTACTATCCCAGCAGAAATTATTGTTCTAAAAGCATCTTCTACAGAAATATCCAAATCCTTAACAGAAGACTCAGGAACGAGTGTGTACCAGCCAGTAGTTGGGTTTGGTGCTGTAGGAATGAAAACACTAAGTAACTTTTCTTTCAATTCTTGCTGAAGAGAAGGTCCTACGTCTCCAGTTACAAAGCCGACACTGTATAGTCCCTCACGAGGATATTCAACTAAAACAACTCGTCTAAATCTATTAGATTTATTGCTTAAGAAAGTTTCTAGCAATTGTTTAAGAGTTTTATAAACCGCTCCAGCTACTGGGATTTTTGATAAAGTGCCCTCTCCAAATTCTAATAACCATCTTCCTACAAAATTTCTGGCCATCAAGCCTATAAGCAAAATAGCTAATAAAGGAACAGTTAAACCCAAGGTGAGATTAATTAAATCTTGTAATAAAGGATTTAAAGTAATAAAAGGATTTAGTTGCTTTGGGACTGAAGTAACTAACGTTAAAACAAATTTACTAACTAATGATGACAGCCAGATTGTTGTTGCTAAGGGTATTACAACTAACAACCCAGCAATAAGATCATTTTTGAGATCTTGTTGAAGCCTAGATCCTAAATTCGAATCTTGATTTTGATTAGATTCAACCAAAATAACCTTTTAACTATATTAACTTTACTAATAATTTAACTGTTTTTACTAAGTTAGGATATATTTTTCTTAAATGTATCTATTTTTTTTAAAAGTTAATTCTCCAAAAATAAATTTTAAAAGAAACGCCGTAAAGAAAAAGAAATGATTGAAAAGATTCAGGACAAAAAAGAAATAAGTAAAAAATTAAAAGAAAGAGCTATTTTTGAAGGTTTTGCAGTTGCTGGAATAGCTTCAATACCAGGTAGTTCGCGAATAAAATTAAGAACTAATGCATTAGAAAGATGGTTATCAAATAATTATCATTCTGAAATGAAATGGATGGAGGCAGAAAAAAGAAAAAATATAAGCTCACTTTTTGATGATGCAAAAAGTGTTTTAAGCGTTGGATTTACTTACATTAATTCACAAAACAACAACAACAATTTCCTCAAGGTAGCTAAATTTAGTCAAGGTGAGGATTATCATAAAGTAATTCACAAAAAATTAAAGAATATTGGTAAATGGATCGACCTAAAAATCCCTGATTGCAAATGGAAAATATGTGTTGATACCTCTCCGCTTCTTGAAAAAGCATGGGCAGAGGAAGCAGGGATTGGTTGGATAGGTAAAAATAGTAATTTAATCAGCAAAAAAAACGGTTCTTGGTTTACTTTGGGTTTTATGATTCTCACAAAAGACTTACTGCCAGATAAACCTCATCAATCACTTTGTGGAAAATGTGATATTTGTATTGAACATTGTCCCACAAAGGCAATCGTAGAACCCTTTGTAATACAATCAGATCTTTGCATTGCCTATCACACAATAGAGAGCAGAGATAAAACTATTCCAAAGAAAATAGAAAAAAATTTAGGAGGATGGGTTGCAGGATGTGATATTTGTCAAGATGTTTGTCCATGGAATAAATCAGTGCCATACAATAATAGTCATGAAACTACACCTAAAGAATGGATTAAAAATCTTAATATTGAGTCCCTCAATTGGGACGATACAGTATGGCAAGAAAATCTTAAAGGAACTACATTAAAAAGAATTAAACCATGGATGTGGAAAAGAAACATACAAGCAAATATAAAAAATAAAAAATTAAGATATGAATAAGTTATTAAAAAAAACAATCTGGATTTTCTTGATCTGTTTTCACTTTTTTCAAATAAAAATAGTTCAAGCAATAGTTCCCTATTATTATTTCCCTACAATAAATAATTTACAAAAGACAAGTTTATATATTGGCAAAAATGCATATCAATTACTTTATTTTGGTCAATATGAAGACAGTCTTAACTTAGCCAAATTAGCCGTAAAAATAAATGCAAAAGATGAAAAACTATGGTTGATTTTGGCTGAAACACAAATAGCTAACAAAAAATACAAAAACGCATTAAAATCTCTTAATAAAGCAGAACAGATCAATCCAAATATTAGCGAAATATATTTTGCTAAAAGTAATGTTTACTTAAAAATTTCACAAGAAACAAAAGCAAAGAGTGCTTTAGAAAAAGGAATAAAGATTGAGCCGAATAACCACAAAGCTATTTTTCAATTAGGAAATATTTTATTAATGGAAAAAAATTATTTGGGAGCCATCAAATTGTTTGATAAATCTATAAAAATTAAACCTGATTTCTGGCAAGCAATCAATAATAAAGGTTTAGCTTATTTCGAGAAAAACAATATAAATCTCGCAATCAAACTTTTTGAAAGTGCAATCTCAATTGAGGAAAATGCTGAACCATTACTAGGCCTAGCCTCATGTATAAATATTCATAATAATAAATTAGCAATTCAGCTAGCAAAAAAAGCTTTGACTAAAGATCCTAAATATGTCAATTATGATTATAGAAAAGAACAGTTATGGGGAGACAAATTACAAGCCTCAACAGAAATTCTTTTACAAAATGAACAACTGACAAAAGATGTAATACTCGCAAAATCCAAAATAAATGAATCATCTTAATGTTCAATACTGGTAAATATTGTTTTACCTATTACTCTTAATTTAGTTAATTAATAATTATTAATTTTGCGCTCTAATGGATAATAAAAACTTCACTTCCATCTCACTTCAAGAAGAAATGCAACGTTCTTATTTGGAGTATGCAATGAGCGTAATAGTTGGACGTGCTTTGCCTGATGCAAGAGACGGTCTTAAGCCTGTCCAAAGAAGAATCATATTTGCAATGTACGAATTAGGTTTAACACCTGATAAACCATTTAGGAAGTGTGCAAGAGTTGTTGGAGATGTACTTGGAAAGTACCATCCTCACGGAGATCAAGCGGTTTATGATGCATTAGTAAAGCTAGTACAAAATTTTTCGACTAAATATCCTACTCTTGACGGTCATGGAAATTTTGGATCTGTAGATAATGATCCTCCGGCAGCAATGAGATACACTGAAACCAGATTAGCTCCAATAGCTCATAAAGGATTTCTTGAAGAAATTGGATCAGAAACAGTAAACTTTTCAAATAACTTTGACGGTTCTCAAAAAGAACCAGATGTTCTTCCAGCCCAACTTCCATTTTTATTATTAAACGGCTCATCAGGTATTGCTGTTGGCATGGCAACAAATATTCCTCCTCACAACCTAGGCGAAATTGTAGATGGTTTAGTTGCTTTAGTTAAAAATAAAGATATTAGTGATAAAAAACTTTCTAACATTATCAAAGGACCTGATTTTCCTACAGGCGGAGAATTAATTTATAGTCGTGCAATAGAAGAACTTTATCAAACGGGAAAAGGATCTATAACAATAAGAGGAGTTGTAAATACAGAAGAAGTAAATCTAGGCAAAGGGAAACATAAAAAGAATGCAATAATCATTACTGAACTTCCTTACCAAATTAACAAAGCAAGTTGGATTGGAAAACTCGCAGAACTTGTTAATTCAGGCAAGATTATTGGGATTTCTGATATTAGGGATGAGAGCGACAGAGATGGAATGAGAATTGTAATAGAACTAAAAAAAGATTCAAATTCTGAACTTGTTATTTCTAATTTATATAAAAAAACAACTCTCCAAACAAACTTTGGCGCAATATTCTTAGCTTTAATTAAAGGCAAGCCTGTACAACTAAATCTGAAAACATATCTAAACTATTTTCTTGAATTTAGAGAAGAAACAATTAGAAAAAGAACTTTTTATTTTCTAAAAAATACCCTTGATAAACTAGAAATATCAGAAGGTTTGTCTAAGGCTACAAAAAACATAAAAAAAGTTATCGGAATTATTGAAGAATCAGAAAATTCTGTGCAAGCCAGATCAAAATTAGTAGAAGAATTTTTCTTAAGTGAAAAACAGGCAAATTCAGTTTTAGATATGCCCCTAAAAAAATTAACAAATCTAGAAAAAAATCAAATTGATAATGAAATAAAAAATTTAGAAGAAAAAAAGAATTATTTTCAAAAATTATTGAAAGAAAGAGAATTATTACTTAAATTACTCATAGAAGAATTATTAATATTAAAGAAAAAATACAATGTTATACGTAAAACAAAAATAATTAAAAATATTAATCAAAATGAAGAATTAGAAACGCTTAATAATCAGATATTAGAAGACTTTATAAATAAAAAAACAAAATTATACATAGACAATAGACTTTATTTAAAAAGAATGATTTTAGGTAATTACAAGAAATCGTTTGAGGTTGCAAATAAAATTGTAGATAATAAAAATATTCAAAAATTTATATGTAATATTGAAAAAAACATAAAATTAATTGGAATCACAAATACGGGAAAAGTATTTAACATTGATTGGGAATCAAGTATTAATAAAGACTATAAATTAGATAATAAAATTCTTGGAAATATTCATCCAAGTGAAATAATAAATTTTCACTCAATTCAAAAAGAAACTAGAAATTATTTATGCATATTAAACTCAGATGGGAGATTTAAAAAAGTTTTATTTGATGAAGATATGATTAAAAGTAATAGATCTTTCACTATTACAAAATTAAAAAATAATTTTAAGACAATTGATTCTTTTATTTCTAATAAAAGCAAAGATTTAATAATATTAACCTCGATAGGAAGAATTTTTAAATTTAATTTATCAAATAAATTTTTAACGCCAACTTCTAAACAATCCCAAGGATTAATAATTGCAAAACTTTTGCCAACTGAAAAAATCGTTTCTTGTTGCACATTCTATGATGGAGAAAACATTTTTTTAATATCTAAACAAGGAAAAATCTTTTGCATAAATAGTAATGAAATTTACTGCTCAAATGAATACAGTTTGGGATATTTAAATGAAAAAACCCAACTTAAAAATGATTACTTCCTCAAAATAATGGGAAGTAAACATTACCTTGATATTGAAACTAATAAAAATAAATCTGCAAGATTGGACCTAAATAAATTAAATTTTAAATCCAATAAATCCAACTTTTTAATTGATTTTTTAAAATTAGATAATGATGAATACCTTGAAAATTGTTTCCGACTTGAAAACTTGCTCGATTAAGATTTATATTCATTTTCAACCCAATTTAAGTATTCTTGATTTACTGTTCCAGTTACATAATCACCAGTAAAACAACTCATCTCTAAACCTTTAATAGGAGAATCACTTATTATAGATTTACGCAAACTTTCAACACTTTGATAAACAAGGTTATCAATTTCAAGTTTATCGGCGATTTCTCTTATTGTCCTATTATGAGCTATTAATTCATCTCTATTAGGCATATTAATTCCATAAACATGAGGATAACGAACAGGAGGAGCTGCTGATGTAAAAAAAACTTTATTTGCTCCTGCATCTTTAGCCATCTGGACAATTTCTTTTGAAGTAGTACCTCTTACTATCGAGTCATCAACAATTAATACATTTTTATTTTTAAACTCTGCACTCATGGCATTTAATTTTTGCCTTACAGATTTCTTACGTTTCTGCTGACCAGGCATTATGAATGTTCTTCCAACATATCTATTTTTAAAAAAGCCTTCCCTATATTCTATCCCTAACTGTCTTGCAACTTGCATTGCCGCAGGTCGAGAAGAATCAGGAATAGGCATAACTACATCAATATCTCCGGCATTGATTGTTTCTTTTATTGTTTCTGCTAGATAATCGCCCATCTTTAAACGAGCTTTATAGACGGAAATTCCATTCATAATTGAATCTGGCCTAGCTAGGTAAACATATTCAAAAGCACAGGGAAATAACATTGGATTTTCTGAACATTGCTTAGAGAAAAAATCCCCATCAAGATTTATAAAAACAGCTTCTCCTGGTTCTACATCTCTTACTACTTGATAATCATTATTCTCAAGTACTAAAGATTCGCTTGCAACCATCCATTCTTCTTTTTTTGTGGTTAATGAAAGTCTTTTGCCTATGACTAAAGGCCTAATACCAAAAGGATCTCTGAATGCTAATAAACCATGTCCTGAAATTAATGCAATTGAAGCATATGATCCCTGAATTCTTTTATGTAAAGATTTGACCGCATTAAAAATAATATCAGGTTCTAATTCTTGATTATGAATTTGTTCTTGTAATTCTGTAGCAAATACATTTAACAACATTTCAGTATCACTTGAAGAATTTGTATGCCTCTTGTCGACATTAAATAACTGTTTTTCTAAATCTCTGGTATTAGTCAAATTTCCATTATGTATCAAAACAATTCCATAAGGAGCATTAACATAGAAAGGCTGTGCTTCTTCTACACTTTCTGCTGATCCCTTTGTTGCATATCTAACATGACCCAATCCAATTTTGCCAATTAAATTCCTCATATCTCTAGTTCTATAAGCAGTATTAACCTGACCTTTAACCTTATGTAAATGAAAAACAGTATTTTCCATTGTTGCTATACCTGTTGAGTCTTGACCTCTATGCTGCAAAAGCAAAAGACTATCGTAAATTTGTTGATTTACATCATTTGAAGAAACGATTCCAACTATTCCGCACATAACTTAATATCTTAAAAAGATTAATAGTTGAGAAATTTTCATATTTAAAAGTAACCTGAAATACTATTATTAAATTTTTCGGTTAATTCCTCAACCCTAATATTGCAAATATTTTTTTCGTTAATTTTTATCTTCAGCGTTTCACTAGATACGTGTCCTATTTTTTTTACATACACGCTTGATGGGCAATTTATTTGATTTTGTACTAAAAAACTAAGCCATTCATTTTGTTTCATTTTGCTAATTGAAAAAATGATTCTAGAACCTCCTTCTGCAAACAATAAATTATCATCTCTATTTAAATCTTTCTTTAATTCTATAGTTGCTCCTTTGCCGGACAAAATACAAGATTCTGCTAAAGCTATAGCTAAACCGCCATCGCTGATATCGTGAGAAGAAACTACAAAACTTTTTGAAATAGCATTTCTTAAAAAAATCTGGCAAGACTTTTCATCTAGCAAATCTATTTTTGGAGGCCGACCTGTGATTTCTCCATGGAAATATTCCAAATAAGAACTAGCTGCAATTGTCGTATCTGATTTATAAGAACCAATTATCCAAATTTGATCATCAATATTTTTCCATTCACTACTTATAGCTTTTTCGACATTATCAATCTTTCCAACCATTCCAATAACTGGAGTAGGATTGATAGGAGTTATTACATTATCTTTATTTTTCGATTCATTGTATAGAGAAACATTACCTCCTGTTACAGGCGTTTCCAATGCTTTACAGGCTTCAGCAATTGCATTACATGAAGATGAGAGTTGCCAATATCCTATTTCATTCTCAGGAGAAGAAAAATTTAAATTATTTGTAATTGCTACTGGTTCAGCCCCAACACAACTAACATTTCTAGCGGATTCTGCGACAGCAGCAATAGTTCCCCTAAAAGGATCAAGAGCAACCCATCTACTATTACAATCAACTGAAGCAGCTACGCCTGAAAATTTTTTACTTTTATTTTTTTTGTTTTGTTCCCTTAGTCTTATTACAGCAGCATCTGATTTTCCAGGTTTAAAAACTGTATTTGACTGCACTTGAGAGTCATATTGTTTATAAATCCATCGTTTAGAAGCTATTGATGGATTTGATAGTAGTTTTAAAATAATTTCTGAATAAGAAAAATTCTTATTTTCCTTCAAAGAAAATATTTTTTGCTCATAAATTTCTGGTAAATCATTTTCTTTCCATTCCCATTTCTTTAAGAGATAATCAGGTGGTTGATTTATCACATTGTGAAAATTGAGAGGGGTATCATCAGACAATGCAGAAGTAGGTATTTGGGCGACAATTTTACCTTTATGAGAAATAATTACCTCATTAGTTCTTATAACTTGACCAATTACTTTGGCATATAACCCCCACTTATTAAATTTTTCAATAAGATCATTAATTTTTTCTTCTTTAACAACAAACAACATTCTCTCTTGCGATTCAGATAATAAATATTGGTATGGAGACATATTATCTTCTCTAGAAGGAACCAAATCTAAATCAATAGATATTCCTAATTTTCCATTTGCAGCCATTTCTGCACTACTGCATGTTAAACCTGCAGCACCCATATCTTGAGCTGCAATTACGTCTCCTGTTTTGAAAGCATCCAAACAAGCTTCAATAAGACTTTTCTCAATAAATGGATCACCTACCTGAACTGCTGGTCTATCATCTAAAGAAGTTGAAGTTAATTCTGAACTGGCAAAACTAGCACCACCAACTCCATCTCTGCCAGTAGTATTACCAACATACAATACTGGTGATCCTATATTTTTAGCTCCAGAACAAACGATTTCATTAGTCTCTAAAAGTCCTAAAGCCATAACATTCACTAACGGATTTCCGGAATAACTATCATCGAAGTCAATTTCACCTCCAACAGTCGGCACACCGACACAATTCCCATAATGGGCAATACCTGATACAACATTTCGCAGTAAATCAACATTTGATGATCTATCGAGGTTTCCGAATCTCAATGAATTCAATATTGCAATTGGCCTTGCACCCATGGTAAATATATCTCTTAAAATCCCTCCTACACCTGTTGCAGCACCTTGAAAAGGTTCAATAGCAGACGGATGATTATGACTTTCTATTTTAAAAACAAGTTTTTGATTATTTCCAACATCAATAACGCCAGCATTCTCTCCAGGTCCAACTAAAACATTTTTACCTTTAGTGGGGAATTTAGATAGTAAAGGTTTTGAATTTCTATAACAACAATGTTCGGACCACATAACACCGAACATGCCTAATTCTGTTCTGTTAGGTTTTCTATTCAATCTTTTACAAATTTCTTCGTAGTCATTAAGTGTTAAATTTTCATTTTTGAGGGCCTCATTAAGATCATAAAGATCATGATTTTCTTGATTTTCTTGATTTTCTTGATGTATCATACTTTATATCCAAGGATCATCTTCTCTTTTTTCACTAAGCGGTATGGATGTTCTAGCATCATTATAAAAACTTTTTTGTTTATAATCTAAGTTTTGGCTAATATCTTCATCTTCTTCAAGCCATTCCTCTAATCGATTAGAAGCAATATTTTTCATATCATCAAACCTATCAATAATTTTTTTCCCTTTTTGCATAAATTCATTTTTAATACTTGATTTGATTAAAGATAAATTATCTAAAGAATTACTTTTACAAAATACCAATCCAGGTTGTTGATCATTAATATTTTCAATATTTAATTTCCATCTACTAGAACCTGGAATCTTGGGGTTAGATCTAGAAACTAAGTAATATTTAATTTTACCGGTTTTAATTTCAAATAAAAAATCTGCAATAACTCCTATTTTTGATCCATTTACATTTATCAAATTAGCTTCTATTAGAGTTGGAAACCTATTTAAAGTTGCTAAATCGGAAATTGCCGGATCACCTTTGACATAAATTTCATTATCTATGATTTGAGAAATTTGATTTAATCGCCAAACATTTCTCTTTAAATCAAAATTTGAAGGACGAGAGTACCATCCTAAAATCCTATGAACTGGAGGATGCATCCAAACATTTTCTCCATTTCCATAATTAAGGGCCATATTACCCTTAACACTATAATTTAATAATTCACTTAATAAAATTTCTTTAGGTAATTTCAAGTTAAGAACGAACCTGCACTGGCATAACTAAATAAGTAAAAGAATTAAGAGTATCTTCTGGCACAAAAACAGCTGGAGTAGTGGCAATATTACATTTTAAAAGTACGTTTTCAGAAGAAATAACTTTTAAACCTTCTAACAGATATCTAACATTAAATGCAATATCAAAATTTTCTCCTGAGTAAGAAACAGGTATTAATTCATTTGCATTTCCAATATCTTGGGCATCTGCACTGATAGAAGCTAAATCTGTATTATCTAATTTGATTTTTACAACACTACTTTGCTGATCAGCTAAAACAGCAATTCTTTCTAATGCATCAATTAATTTTTTTGTATTAAAATTCAGAATTTTAGAAAAAGAATCAGGAATTAATTGTGAATAATTAGGATAAGTACCTTCTAGGGTTCTTGTAGTAATTATTTGATTAGAAGAAATAAATACTACTTGACCTTTGTCATAAAAAAGCTTTATTGAATTTTCTGAGCTTTTCAAAGATACTAGTTTTTCAATTTCTCTTAATGATCTAGTTGGAATAGTAACTGACAAATCTCCATCATTTGCAGATAAGTTTTCTTTATTTTTGATATATTCTTCATTGCCAATTAAAGCAACAGCCAATCTATGACCGTCTGTTGAAGCAGACTCTAGGTAATTTGGTTTAAATGTGAAATTAACACCTGTGAGTAATTGTTTTGAATCATCATTACTACTAGCAAACATGGTAGTTTTTAAAGCCTTTAAAAAAGAACTTGGATCAATATTCAAAGAAGTACCACTTTCAACAAATGGTAAATTAGGATATTCATCAGAGGGGATTCCTTTAAGGTTAAAAGAACCTCTGTCACTTTTGATTAAAATATTATCTAAATTATCTTCAACTTTTAAAGAGACAGGAGTTTCGACAGGTAGTTTGTTTACTATTTCGGATATAAGTTTTGAAGGTATAGTAATAGCTCCACTATTTTTAACAGTTCCATCAAAAGAAGTTTGTATTCCTAAATTCAGGTCAAATCCTGTCATACTAATTTTATTAGTTCCTTCGTCAGCTGTTAAAAGTATATTGGCAAGAATTGGATGCGTGGGTCTTGAAGCAACTGCTTTGCTTACTAGTTGTATAGCATTATTTAATTCATTTTGATTACAAATAATTTCCATAGGAATTTGGAACTTTTTACAAATACAATATACTTTTATCGTAAATTAAATTCAATAAATTAATTTTTTAATTTTTCCAATATAAAAATAAATAAATAAATAAATAAATTAGTAATAGTAGTTCTTGTGGGAACTGTGGAATTCTTAAAATTAATACCTTTATAACACTGTTTATGTACACAAAAACATGTGAAAAAAATTTTTTATTTGTTGAGTAGTTTTTTCTTTATCTGAAAAATTTAAATTTATTCAACAAATAGGATTACTTATTATGTATTTTTCAACAAATGATGTTTGTTTTTAATTGATTTCCACAGACACTTTTTATTTTGGATTTTAATATCCTAAGATTTTAGTTATATTTTTTAATGATGGTTCTATATTTTTTCTGAAAACCGCATCGTTATTCTTTATGGCGCAATCAGGATCTTTCAATCCATTTCCAGTAAGAACACAAACAATATTGGATTTTTTCTGAATTCTATTTTTATTTTTAATTAGTCCAGCAACTGATGCTGCACTAGCAGGTTCACAAAATACACCCTCTTTGGCAAGAATTTTATAAGCATTGATTATTTCTTCATCTGTAACTGACTGAAAGTCTCCTTTACTCTCCTTCCTTACTTTTTTTGCCTTATCTCTATTTACAGGATTTCCAATTCTTATTGCAGTTGCAATTGTTTCTGGATCCTTAACTATTATATTTTTTACTAATGGAGCAGAGCCTTCAGACTGAAAGCCCATCATTATTGGTAATTTCAAATTTCTTTTTATTTTTGAATATTCTTTAAATCCCATCCAATAAGCAGTTATGTTTCCTGCATTACCCATTGGAATACAAAGCCAATCAGGAGCATAACCTAAGTCATCAACTATTTCAAAAGCTGCCGTCTTTTGTCCTTGTATTCGATAAGGATTAACAGAATTAACAAGTTCTATAGGATGTTCCGAGGATAAATCTCTAACAATTTCAAGAGCCTTATCAAAGTTACCATTAATAGATATTATCTCAGCGCCATACATCAATGCTTGCGCAAGCTTGCCTTGTGCAACAAATCCTTCTGGGATTAAAACATAAGGTTTTAATCCTCCTCTCGAAGCATATGCTGCTGCTGCTGCAGAGGTATTTCCAGTACTTGCACAAATTACTGCTTCACGGCCTTCTTCTTTTGCTTTGCTAATTGCCATAGTCATTCCACGATCTTTAAAAGACCCTGTTGGATTAAGGCCATCATATTTTAAAAAAACTTTTGTTCCATTTCCAATTAAGTTGCTAATTGACTCGCTTAGAATTAGTGGTGTATTTCCTTCATTTAGGGAAATAATAGGAGTTTTCTTTGTAACGGGAAGATATTGTTTATAAGCTTCTATTAGACCTGGCCATCTTTTTTTTCTGTAATTAATACGCAGTTTATTTTTTATTTTATTGAATAACGCCATGTTGGTTTAATTTGTTTTGATTTTTTCTAGAGGGGAATTGGTGAAAAAGGTTAATAATTCTGAAATCGATTCTACTTTATTCATAACTTTGCTCAAAGCGCTGACATCTAAAATTACAGTTTTAGTTGGATATCCTTCAAAAAAATTTACTAGATTTATTTTTCCATTTCCTATGTTAATTCCTTGAATTACGCTTGCTCTAAGGGCCAGCATACCTGTTCTTTCATCAGTTGCTCTGGGTGGGTGGATAATAGATGAAAGTCTTGTTAAAAAAACATTTCCTATTTCAGAATATACTAGTTTGCTTGCAACGGTAATAGGAACTTCAAAATCTTTGTTTAAAACTTTTCTAATTTCTTTATGGGGAGACCCAGTTGCTTTCAAAATTCTCTTTAATTGTCTTGTGGATTTACCTTCTTTAGCAAAAGTTTTTAAAGAATTTACTTTAATTGTTCTAGAAAATATGCTATAAGTGATTTTAATTTCTTCAGCAGCATAAGCTTTTGGAGCATTAAAAAATAATGGAGAAATTAGTAAAATAAAAAATATTTTAAATTTTAAAAATTTATTAAACTTCATTTATATATTTGCACCAGCGGCAATCTTAACAAGTCTTACTACTCCTTTTTCAGTTACTTTTTTTGCAATTTTTATACCCATTTCTTTTGTATAGGGCTCATTAATAAGTCTTGGCACTCTTTTTAGAAAAATGTCAATTGAATACCCCGGCACTTTTTGTAAAATCTCTAAAAAGTTTCTCAATGGTTCAACATACATTATAAGGTCACTCAAGTTATTATTTTCGTTAGTAGTATTAAATTTAATTGATTTTGGAAGATAATTATTTAAACTTTTCAATATTTTTAGACTAAGTAAATCTATCTGATTTGTTAAACCTTCAACTATCTCATTTCTAAGAAATCCTCCATTTGAAGAAAAGAGAAGATTTATAACTTCGTCTAAAAGTTTTTCTAAATCGAGGTTTGTTTGCTTTGCAGCGTTAGAAAGAAGATCTTCTAAACGATCCCATTTAAATTTCTTATTATCAAAAAGCATTTCTTTAAGGCTTTCCCTCAATTGTGGATCAGGGTCTTCCATTAATCTTCTTGCAAAATAGGGATAAGCTGCTCCTAATATTTTGAAGTTTGGATCTACGCTTAAAGCTATTCCTTCTAGAGTAAGTAATGATCTAATTATAAGAGCATAATACGGAGGTAGTCTGAAAGGGAATTTATACATAACACCAGACATATCGTCAGTAACGCTTTTAAAATCCATTTTCGAAACTCCTTGTTCAACGGCGTTAATGAAAACATCTTGAAATGCTGGAACAATTGGTTCTAGATTAACTTCCTCTGATAAAAATCCTAATTTTACAAAATCTTGAGACAATTTATCGAAGTTTTTATTTACTAAGTGAACTACTGCCTGTATTAATCCTGACCTAGATTCTCTGGAAACTTCGCTCATCATTCCAAAATCTAGATAACATAATCTTCCATCTTCTAAGGCTAATAAATTTCCTGGATGCGGGTCTGCATGAAAAAAACCATGTTCTAGAAGCTGTTCTAAACTGCATTGCACTCCTATATCAATCATGTCATCAGGATTAATTCCTAATTTTTTTACGTCCTCTAAATTTGTTAATTTTGTACCGTCTATCCATTCCATTGCTAAAACTCTTCTTGAAGTTATTTCTTTATAAATTTTTGGTACGGCAATCATCTTGTTATGTTTATGCATATCTCTAAATTTTTCTGCATTTGCAGCTTCGTTTAGATAATCCATCTCTTCAAAAACTCTCTTGCCTAATTCATCAATCAAAGCAACTAGATCACTTCTGATCAATCCGATATTGTTTTTTAGCCAATAAGCAATATTCCTTACAATGTAAAGGTCTAAGGTTATTTGTTCTCTTAAACCTGGTCGTTGTACTTTTATTGCAACGATCTCTTCATTTTTTAATTTAGCTTTATGCACTTGACCTAAAGAGGCAGCAGAAATTGGCTGCTTATCAATTTCTAAAAAAATCTCATCTATTTTATTTCCTAAATCTTCTTCTATTAATTCCATAGCTTTATCGCCATCAAAACCAGGGAGCTGATCTTGTAATTCAGATAATTCTTCTAGCAGAATAACTGGAATTATATCTGGTCTTGTTGATAAAGCTTGGCCTGCTTTAACAAATGCAGGTCCAAGTTCTACTAATAAATTTGTTAATTCTCTTGCTCTAAATCTTGCTTGCTGTTCATTTTTCAGTCTTCCAGTTAATTTATCCCATCCAACGGAAAAGATGTAAGCAAAAATAGGTAGGAGTGTTTGCCAAAGTCTTTTTAAAAGTCTTTT
>CACGFX010000006.1 GCA_902572395.1 uncultured Synechococcaceae cyanobacterium | reverse complement strand
AAAATTGAAGAAGAAACTATTCAAAATAATATTCAAAAAGATGAGATATTGTCACAGATCGAATCCTTAGACTTAGAAAAGCAGAAACTTTTTCAGGGAAATCAAAGAAAAAAAGAGACATCCAATACAAAGAATAAAAACTTGGCAAGAAATAGCGCAGAAATTAATTCTTTAAAAAATGAAATCGATTTATTAATTAAAACTAAATCAAGGCTAAATAACGAGCAATTAAGGCTTGAAAAGGATTTATCTAGATTCGAAAGCAGGAAGGAAGCTTTAAACGAATCTAGAGGTTCATATGCTCTCAGAATTCTCTTAGAGGCAGGGTTAGAGGGTATACATGGTTATGTAGCTCAACTTGGAGAGGTAAGTGAGAAAAATAAATATGCATTAGAAATTGCTGCTGGAAATAGGTTAGGACAAATTGTTGTTGATAATGATCATATTGCTGCAAAAGCAATTGAAATTCTTAAAAAGAAGAAAGCGGGAAGATTAACTTTTTTACCTTTAAATAGAATTAAAAGTCAAAAAAAGAATTATGCAATGTCAAGATTTGAAAATAGCAGGGAGAATGGATTTATTGATAAAGCTATTAATCTAATTACTTTTGATGAAGTTTATTCAGATGTTTTTCGATATGTTTTTGGAGATACTTTGGTTTTTTTAGACTTATCCTCAGCTAGGTTATCTACACAAAAAAATAGGTTGGTTACTTTAAGTGGTGAATTATTAGAAGCAAGTGGTGCTATTACAGGAGGTAGTAAGTTAAATAAAGATTTGGCTTATAGGTTTGGAATTAATAATGAAATTGATGATTCCAGTCCTATAAAAGAAAGATTATTAGTTATCGAAGAAGCTTTAAAAGAGTCAAATAATGATTTGATACTAAAAAATAATAGGCTGAGTATATTAAGTGCTAGCCGCAGTCAAATAATTGAGGATTGTGCCTCATTTAATAAAGAAATTGAAGTAAATCAAGATTCTCTTAAAGCTGTCACGCAAAGAATTGAGGATTGTAAATCGAGATTAAATAAACTTGATACTGCTAATAATTTATTAGTTAACGAGTTAGGTCATTTAAAAAATCAATTGAAGCCTTATCATGATAAGTTTGATCAACTAGAAACCATTCAAAAGGCAAATTATGAAAAAAATCAAAAATCATCATTAATAGCTTTTAATGACGATTTTAATAATCTTGATAAAAAACTTGAATTACTTATAAAAGAGAGAAATACATTACTAGATAAAAAGAATCAATTTGCTTTAAATAAAGAGCGTATCAATAATGCATTAAAAATTACTTTACTACAAGAAAAAAACTTGCAGGAATCTATTAAACAACTCGCAATTTCGCATAGTGAATGGATAGAAAAAAGAGATCAATTTAAAAAAGAGCTTTCAGATCTCGATAATCAAAAAAATTCTCTAGAGAAGAATTTAGGTTTATTGAGAAGGAAAAGAGATGAATTAAACTCTTCAATCTCAAATAAAAGGCAAGAATATAATAGCTATCTATTGAAGCTTGAATATCTTGAAAGGGATATGCATTCCCTTAAAGAAGAGATGAGGAGCGAGAAAATAAAATTAGAAAATTATAAAAAAGATCTACCTAATCCTTCCCCAGAGTTTGGAGAATATGAAGGGAAGAGTCTTGAATCTTTGCAATCAGAAATTTCGATTATAAATGCAAAACTAGAAAGCTTAGAACCTGTCAATATGTTGGCTCTTGATGAACTAGAAGAATTAATCGAGAGATTAAATGGTTTGCGAGAAAAATTAGAAATTCTTTCTAATGAAAGATCTGAATTATTGCTGAGAATAGAAACTGTATCTACGATGCGCCAAGAAGCTTTTATGCAAGCATTTACAGAAGTTGATAGACACTTTAGAGAAATTTTTGCAAATTTATCTGATGGAGATGGATTTCTTCAACTTGAAAATCCAAATTCTCCTTTAGAAGGAGGATTAACTTTAGTGGCTCATCCCAAGGGAAAAAATGTCAGAAGATTAGCGTCTATGTCAGGTGGTGAAAAATCATTAACTGCTTTAAGTTTTTTATTTGCTTTGCAAAAGTATAAGCCTTCACCTTTTTATGCATTAGACGAGGTTGATAGTTTTTTAGATGGCATTAATGTTGAAAGGTTGTCAAAACTAATATCAAATCAGTCATCAAATGCTCAATTTATAGTCGTAAGTCATAGAAGGCCTATGATTAGTGCATCTGAACGAACAATTGGGGTTGCGCAAGCAAAAGGTGCTAATACTCAAGTTCTTGGGTTACCAAATGCTGCATAAACACACTTTTTTAAATTTATACGTCAGAATGATAAAAAGAAATTTATGAGCTTGTCTAACACATCTGCTAATAAGAATCTCCCTAACTCGGTTCCTAGTGAACGGTTATGGTTAAGGTCAGAATTAATGGGAACACAAGTGATAACTACTGATACTGGAAGGCGGCTAGGCGTAGTTGGTGAAGTTGTTGTTGATATTGATAGAAGAGAGGTGGTCGCTTTGGGACTAAGAGATAATCCCCTTACAAGATTTTTACCAGGTTTGCCAAAATGGATGCCTTTAGAAAGTATAAAGCAAGTTGGAGATGTCATATTAGTTGACTCCCTAGATTCTTTGAGTGAAAGTTTTTCTCCAGAAAGGTATGGGAAGGTAATTAATTGTCAAGTGATAACAGAATCTGGACAACTTCTGGGAAGAGTTCTTGGCTTTTCTTTTGATATTGAGACTGGGGATTTGATATCTCTTGTTATGGGTGCTGTCGGTGTTCCGCTTTTAGGCGAGGGAGTTTTAAGTACTTGGGAAATACCTGTTGAGGAAATTGTAAGTAGTGGTACCGATAGGATTATTGTTTATGAAGGTGCGGAAGAGAAATTGAAGCAACTAAGTAGTGGACTACTTGAGAAACTTGGAGTCGGGGGTTCTTCATGGGATGAAAGTGAAGCAAATGGATACTCAGCAAATCTTGTACCTGTTGAGAATCAGTTACTTTCAGGTTCTGAATCAGAACAGCAAAACAATTTAGTCGAGGAATATGAAGAAGTTGTTGAACAAGATGATTATGAAGATGATTATGAAGATGATTATGAAGATGAACTTGAATATGTTGAAATAAAGGATTCTAAAGAAGAAATAAATAATAGAAAAAAGCTATACATGGATAATGATGATTCTGATCAGATCCAGAATCAAAATAGTGTTAATCAAATAGATGAAGAAAACAATATTGATTTAAAGCAAAAAAAACAATCGACTACTAATTTAGCTTCGAAAAGACCAATTCAAAATGCAACTGAAACTTTAGATATTGAACCACTAGATGAAAAAAATTTTGTCCAAGATAATAAAAAATCAGAAAAGTTTGAAATTGATGATCCTTGGTAATTTTAAAGTTTTTTTATTGAATTAAAAATTATAGAAGCAAGGTTTTTTGCAGCACCTTTATCGCCTCTTTCTTTGTGTAGATTATCCCTAATACTTTTTAATTGATCTCTATTTTTAATAAGAAATAATACTTCTCTTGCAATTTTTATTGGTGAAATATTACCTATCCTTTCAGGGACAATCATTCTTTTGGCTTTAATATTTGGCCAAGCAAAAAACTTCTTTTTTTTAAAATAAAATTTTTTAATTATACAAGTTAGAAATCTATTTATGAATGAAATTTTTCCAATTACTCCAAAAATACCATCCCAGGCATTCATCATATTTAAATGTTGAGTTGGTAGAACAACTAACATTGGAAGACTAATTGCTGCTAATTCTGCAGTATTTGCTCCTACAGTTGTAATTGCAAGATCGCATTCTTTTAATATTTCATAGCAAGGATGTTTCTTGATTAGATAAATCTTTGTATTTTTTGATGTTTCAATTACATAATCAAAACTAGAGGATTTGAAGTTTTTAATTTTTTTGATTTTTGATGAGTAATATTTAGCAATTGGATTTTTGTTGCTTTGAAAAAATAAATATTCACTTTTATCAGTAGTTGGTGCAATGGGAATTATAAAATTTATATTTTGATTTTTTTCAGCGATATGATCTGCAACTTCTAAGAAAAAAGGAATTCCAACAGAAAGCTTTGCTTTCTTAGAACCAGGCAACAGTGCAATGTAGTGTTTTTCTTTATTTCTTAATGATATTTTGCTATTAAGATTGATATCTGCCATCAAATCGCCAATGACTTTACATTTATATTTATATCTTTTAGGTATTAACTCTTTTACTTTTACATTCATAGCAGCAATTTCATTGGTCCATTTAGGCCATCGCGAAACCCATTCAGCATATGTGATATTTAAATAACCTAATCTTTTAGCTAATAAAATGCTCCAAAATTGATCCCCACCAAGGAAAATAACCACCCCTTTTTTTGGCCAATCAGCAAAAGAATGTGGCTTTATCAATAATTTCCAAAAACTTTCGGATTTTGTAATTAATTCAAATTTATTCCATGAATTTGCAACTAAAAATTCTTTACCAGTGGCATTTGGGCAAGGAACAAGGACTAACCTAAGAGTGAAATCTTGTTTATCTTCATCACATAGTGATTTATTTATTTCGTTTAGCTCATCCACTACAGGATTTACCCATGTAGTTAATTCACCAGGACCATTGGAAATTATAACTACTGCAACTGATTCTTTTTTCATTGCAGTTAAACCAGAATACATTAAATGCGGACGGCGAGACTTGAACTCGCAAGGCCGAAGCCACACGCTCCTTAGACGTGCGCGTCTACCAATTCCGCCACGTCCGCAAAGGGTTTACAGCAGCCGTGGGATGCTTAAACCTTAAAAATATCATACATTATTGGCTGAATTAAGCATGTAGTTCGAAAAGAGTTTTTTGAATATGATGAATAATTTTTCTATTGCATAAAACAAATATTTATACATATATAACGTTTTAGGTTGTATTGTAAAAAATGTCCTCTAATCACTAAAAAATTTTGTTGAATACTTTGGCAAATAATTTTTTATTTTAAGTCATTTCATTTCTTCAATTTTATTTTCATAATGGTTGAAAAAGTTTTAATTGCTAATCGTGGAGAAATAGCTTTACGAATTGTCAGAAGTTGTAGAGAACTAGGTATTGCAACCGTTGCAGTTTTTAGCACTGTAGATAAAAAAGCATTGCATGTTCAGCTTGCTGATGAGGCGGTTTGTGTAGGAGATTCATTAAGTAATAAGAGTTATTTAAATATTCCAAATATACTTGCTGCTGCTACATCGAGAGGAGTTGATGCTATTCATCCTGGTTATGGATTTCTTGCCGAAAATGATAAATTTGCTGAGATGTGTAATGATCACGGCATAGTTTTTATTGGCCCATCTCCTAAAGCTATTAGATCTATGGGAGATAAATCTACAGCTAAAGAAACTATGGAAGCAGTTGGAGTTCCAACAGTACCTGGTAGTAAAGGCTTGTTATCAAATGTTGATGAGGCTTATAGATTGGCAGATGATATTGGCTATCCGGTAATTATTAAAGCCACTGCTGGAGGAGGTGGAAGAGGTATGAGGTTGGTTGAAAACTCTGATAATCTAGAAAAAATGTTTAAAGCAGCTCAAGGCGAAGCAGAAGCAGCTTTTGGTAATGATGGTTTATATATGGAGAAATTTATAAAGAAGCCAAGACATGTAGAAATTCAAATTTTGGCGGACAGGGCGGGTAATGTTGTTCACTTAGGAGAGCGAGATTGTTCAGTTCAAAGAAGACATCAGAAGTTACTAGAGGAGTCTCCTAGTCCTGCAATTAATACTGAGCTAAGAAAAAAAATGGGGAACGCAGCTATTGCTGCTGCAAAAAGTATCGGCTACGAAGGGGCGGGGACAGTTGAATTTTTAGTTGATGATGATGATAATTTTTATTTTATGGAGATGAATACTAGGATTCAAGTTGAACATCCTGTTACTGAAATGGTTACAGGAGTTGATTTAATAGCTGAGCAAATTAAAATCGCAAGCGGATCAAACTTGGAATTTAATCAGGATGATATCCATTTAAATGGTCATGCCATTGAATGTAGAATCAATGCAGAAGATCCTTCTCACAATTTCCGACCATCACCCGGAAAAATAACTGGGTGGCTTCCTCCTGGTGGCCCTGGTGTAAGGGTGGATAGTCATGTCTATACAGGCTATGAAATCCCTCCTTTCTATGACTCATTAATTGGTAAATTAATAGTCTGGGGGAAGGATCGTAATACTGCAATTAAACGTATGAATAGGGCTTTAAATGAATGTGCAGTAACTGGTATTCCTACAACAATTAACTTTCATCTAACATTACTGAATAAATCTAAATTTAAGCAGGGTAAGATACATACTAAATATGTAGAAGAAGAATTATTGCCAAATTACTGAGAAATAATTAAATGATTTCTATGAAATATGTGTATGTAATGCGAGTTTTATAAGCCCTTGCTGACCGACTAATATTTCTCTTAAAAAGCTCATAATGCCGATCCAAATTATGGGTCCAACATCAACGCCTCCAATAGGAGGAATTAGTTTTCTCGTTAAATTAAGAATAGAGCTTGATGGTATTGAAACTAATAACCATAAACCTTTACTTAAATCAATTTTTGGGTACCAAGTAAGTATTAATCTTATTAGAAAAACTATAGTTAGATATGAAAGAGAAATTCCTAAACTAATATCTAAAATTTGAAGAGAGTTTACAAGCAAGGAAATCACAATTATTTAATTCATCTTAATAAATAACCCATTGAAACGTATTTAATTCGTATTATAAATTGAGAATTTAATATTTAAAAAGTGTTTCAAATCTCAAATTTATTACTAGCCGCAGATTTTTCTGCTGAAGTTGCAAATAATTCCGCAGTGGGAATGATAGGTAGTTTTATTGCTGCTGCCTTACTTATCGTTATTCCTGCCACTGCATTTTTGATTTTTGTCAGCCAGAAAGATTCCCTCGATCGTACTTCTACTGGAAGACGCTAGTTTTTGTAGAAGTTTTAAGTACACTATATATAGGGGATATAAGTAACCCTTTAAAAAATAAATTTTTGGAGAAAGAATGTGGTCAATGCTAGTCTCAATTGGGCCAGTATTGTTGGTATAGTTCTCGCGGTATGTGGAGGAGGCCTTTATTTTTTGAGGTCCTTTAAGCCTGCCTTGGCTCGGGATTATGATGTTTTCTTCGCAGCAATTGGACTTTTGTGCGGAGGAATATTATTTTTTCAAGGCTGGAGGTTAGATCCTATCCTTCAGTTTGGTCAGTTTTTATTAGCAGGAACTACAGTTTTTTTCGCATATGAAAGTGTGCGATTGAGGGGAGTTGCTACTGATCAAGCTAGAAGGTCATCTTATTTTGATGATGATCCTATTTCTGATGCTCCAAGAAATTCTAGAGGCCGATTTAATGAAGATTATGATAGGTTTGAAGAATCTGAAAGACCATCTAGAAGATTTAAACCTCAAGAAGATGAATTTGAAGAAGACTATACGGAGGGGAGATCTCGCAGGAGGAATGTTTCAAGAGCCATACCCTCTGCTGCAGCAAGTAGAAGTAGGCCCTCTACAAGGGAAATAAGTCAGTTTGAAAATGACGAGCCTATAAGAAGGAGAAGACAGACTTCTGAAGATAGAAATAGGAAACAACCAGAAACAAATAACTTTGGTGAAAGAAGAAATTTATCTCGCGATGAAGTTAAAACAGGGTCAAGACCCAGAATGAATCGTACAGTTTCTAGACAAGATAGTATCTCTCCTCCCGCTGATTCTTCTCCATTAAGAAAGAAACCTACTAGATCCCCTATTAGGCAGCAAACTTCAACAGCTAGAGTAGAAGATGCTACATTTAAAGATGCTAATCAAGCTAAAAAACCACGTGAGAATCGTAGAGTAAGCTCTTCAGCTAGATCAAGTTCAAAAAATCAAAATAGTAGATATAAGGTTGGAACAAACAAGAAGAAACCAAGAGATAACAGTTCTAGATTTGATGATTAATTATAAGATTCCTGCCCATTTTAAAAACGATTGTTTACTAAATAATTCAATCAATATTATTGCAAGGAAGCCAATCATTGCAAATCTTCCATTAGTTATTTCAGAATAACTACTCCATCCAAATTTATATTCATCTTTAATTTCTGTAGATTTTTCATCTAATTTATTTTCTTCAATTAGTTCATCGATGTAATTTGGATCTTTCTGTTGTTCTATCACACTCTCATTCTCTAAATTAGTGACCTCTGAGTTAGTTTGTTCTTCTTTAGAATTCATTTTTTTTGTTAATCCTTAAAATTATACTTATCAGAAGTCAATAATTTCCAGTCACCTTGTCCATTTAATTCTAAAATATTTTCGTGAAAATCTTTTAAGCTAGGTCTATGTCCAACACTAATAAGAGAAAGTTCTCGTTCCTTTAGTAAACTATATAGTTTTTTTTCAGTGTTAATATCTAAAGCACTTGTTGCTTCATCAAGTACTGCAAATCTTGGGGAATTCAGTAAGAGTCTTGCAAAAGCCAATCTTTGTTGCTCGCCTAGGGAAAGAATTCGTGGCCAATCTTGTTTGATATTAAGATTGGGATACCGATCTACTAATGTTTTTAAATTTACTTCATGAAGTACAGAAGTGAGATGTTCATCACTAAATTTATTGACTTCTGTGGGGTAACATAATTGTTCCCTTAAAGAACCAAGTAACATATACGGTTTTTGAGGTATGAATAATAATTCCCCAATTTTTGGTTTTTTAATTACTCCCTGATCGGGTTCCCATAAACCACTAATCATTCTTAGTAAAGATGTTTTTCCGCACCCAGATGGTCCTACAACCAGAAGTGATTGATTATTGTCGATGCTCAAATTTAAATTTTTAATTATTGTTTTATTTGATCCTGGTGGACAAAGGTCAGCATTATTAATAAGAATTGAGGGGTAATCTGAAATAACGTTTTGATTGCTTGTTGGGTTGGTTTGACTAATGGATTCTACTTTGGATTGGAATCCTTCTAATCTGCCAATACCAGCAGTAAATTTTGCAAGTTCTTCGATTTGATTGACAATGAAAAATAACGAACCTTCAACCATTCCAAATGCAAAACTTGCCTGAATAAAGCGGCCATAATCAATATCACCTTTAAAATAAGGGATTGCCATTATTAAATATGGAAAGAAATTTCCAGCATAATTAATGGATCTTCTCATGACGTCTATTATTACTCTCCATATAATCAGTAAATTAAAGTTTCTCACCACTTCTCCTAAGCGTCTTTCAGTTTCACTACGCTCAGGATTCTCCCCAGAGTAAAAAGCAATTGATTCAGCATTATCTCTAATATGTACTAATCCATATCGAAAATCTGCTTCATATCTGAGTTGATCAAAGTCAATCTTTACAAGATTTTTTCCAGCAATTAAAAGGATAGAAGTTGCAAATGCAGCGTAACCAAATAAGGAAAAAGTAAGTGTTGTACTGATACTCCATAAAATAAGAATATTAAGTGAAAATGTTAGTAGGGCATCAAAAATACCTAACGTGAAAGAGAGACTTTGCCCGGTAAAAGCTCGGGTATCATCTGTGATTCTTTGATCAGGATTATCTATATCGGTTTGTTCTTCATCATTGGGATTTAATTGGTAATAAGCTTTATTAGTCATATAATCTTTGACTAAACTTTTTGAAAGCCATTCTCTCCAAATTATTCCTAACTTATATGTAAAAAATATTTGGGAAACACGTATTGGTAGAGCCACAGCGAAACAACAAGCGTAAATCCCCAATATCCGATAAAACCCATCTTCTTGTTTTTCTACTAAAGCATTTGTTAAATCTCTTGCAATGAATCCAATACCTGCGTTTATTCCGTTTACAGCTAAAAGCATTAACACAATGATCGCAAGGAATAACCAATGTAACCATCTACGGTTTTTTAATTGACGTCTTAAGCTAAAAAAGCTCCCTGATCCAATTAGAAATAAGGCAGAGAAAAGCAATCCCCAGCTACCAGCCCAAATTGAATTAACAGTATTTACTACACCTCCGAAATATTTTTCAAGAAAAATTGGTTGAAAGCTTTCAAAAAAACTAATTATTCCTGTAAGACCAACAAGTACTACGCCTCCTACGCAAAATAAAAGAGAAATCAAAAGCCATATAAATTGAAATCCATTACATTGATCTATGGGAAGAAAAAAAGGCTGAGATAACTTCCTTAATTTTTGTAATTGGTACAATATTTTGGTTTTATTATTAATTGCTTTATTCATTACTCGACTAGTTTTATAAGGTAAATTATAACTTTTAGCAGTCTATTGACCAAAGCCAATATATGAAAGTGCCCAGTCAGGTAAATTTAAGTAATTCAAGATTGTCATATCAAATTTATGAACTTTTGGAAAAGACTTGTCTAATACCCACCATAAAAGAAAAGGTAGATTAAATAAAATTTGTAATTGCCATTTATAAGTTAAAACCTTCCAAATTTTTATCAACTTAGTTTTAAGTGAATCGTCTAGATCTTCCCAATTTTTTGAAATTAAATTGAATAAATTTTTGGAATTTGTATTTGATGAGTCGGGTGTATTCATTATGTTTTTATTTATTTATAACCCATAAACTTTTCTTTCGAGAGTTTTATCCTGGGGGCCAATTCATTTTTCTTCCAGATAAAAAATGAATATGCAAATGAAAAACTGTTTGTCCGGATTCTGCTCCAGTATTAATTACTGTTCTCCAATTAGTTAAATTTTTTGATTTAGCAATTTTACTACCAACAAAAAGTAAATGCCCTAATAAATTTGCATCTTCTTCAATACAATCTAATAAACTAATAATTGGCTTTTTTGGGATCACTAAAAAATGCACTGGTGCTTGTGCTTGGATATCATTAAAAGCAATACAAAACTCATCTTCATAAAGCTTATCGCAGGGTATTTCTTTATTAATTATTTTTTGAAATATTGTAGTTTCAGTCATTAGATTAACTAATAGAAATTACGTCTTTTTCGTTAAACCCTACCTTTATAAGTTCTTTGTTCAGATCATCTTTTGATGTAACTCTATCAACAAATAAAATTCCGTTTAAGTGATCCATTTCATGTTGAATGCATCTCGCCAGAAGTCCATCTGCTTTCATTTTACGTGGTCTCCCCATTTCATCTCTAAATTTTAATTTTATAGTTGATGGTCTTACTACATTCAAATATACGCCAGGTATACTTAAGCAGCCTTCTTCGTATGCATTAAGGGTTGTTCCAAAGTCTGTAATTTCTGGATTGATTAATATTAGAGGTTCTGCTGCTGAATCTTCAAAATTTACATCTATGACAAGAAGCTCTTTGTTGATACCAATTTGAGGTGCTGCAAGTCCAATTCCTTTAGCTGCGTACATGCTTTGAAGCATTTCTCTAGCAAGTTTTCTAATCGCTTCGTCAACCCTAGTTATTCTTTTGGAATTTTGTCTTAATACATCATCACCAAGTTTATAAATATCTAGAGATGGCTTACCTGTTTGTTCTTTTGCAATATTTTCTGAGCTTCCATTTGTTCTTGACTTTTTTGCAAGTTGTGAAAAATGGTTTGCCACGTTAAAAAAAGTTTTTAATTAAGAGTTTAGCTATAAAAATACTAGCACTTTAATTTACTTTCTTTATATTTTTTTTAAATGAGTAATGATGATAAGTTAAAAGTTAGACAAACTGAATCTAAAAAAAATGCTTTCAAGGAATTAACAATTATTAGGGATATCATTTTTTGGATTGATGATGTTGGAGAAGGTAAAAATCAAAATGCCATTTTTGCAAGACCATTTAATGTCAAAGAAGCCATTTACCAGCAATTAACAACTAAAAAATATAACATTAAAAATAATTTTCATGGATATGGTGGTAAATCTTATAAATGTATAAATTTTAAAAATAATTTTTATTTGATATGGATAGATCAGATTACAAAGGCAGTATGGTTCCAAATTTTTAAAGAGTCAGCGTCAACTGATAGAAGCCAAAATAAATATCTCGTTTCAGTTCAAGAACCTAGACAGCTATCTAAATCGATTGATGGAAATTTCGATTCTTCATTTGTAATTTCTGAAAAAAATTTTTTGTATGGTATTTGCGAAATTAATAATAGAGATTATTTATTTTCTTTAAACTTAAAAAAAACTAAACAAGATATTCATCGAATAAAAAAATTTAAAAATTTTGCTGGCGAATTATCTTCTAATACTTCTGCTAACTTATTTTCTTGGTTAGAGTGGGATTCTCCCCACATGCCTTGGGAGAAAAATGATCTGTTTTTTGCTCAAATAGATTTAGATGGAGAGATACAAAAAATAAAAAAATTCTCAAATGAGCTGATAAATGCCAAAAAAAACGTTTCTTTTTTTCAGCCTTATTGGATAAGTGAAACAATTTTAGTATGTTCTGAAGATAGTTTTGGATGGTGGAACTTATTGTTTTTAGATGTTCGTGAAATTGAGAATATTTTTATTAAGAAAAGAATAGAGAGACATTTGATTGAATATGGAGCACCACAATGGATCTCAGGAATAACATTTTTTTCGGGTAGTATAAAAAATTTATTTTGCCTAGCAAAAAAAGACACTAATTTAATAGTTGAACAATATAAGAATCTTCAATTAGTGAAAGAATTTTCTACTCCTTTTACCTCAATAAGTGATTTCAGTGTTTTTCGGGAAAAAGTTATTTTAAAAGGTTATGGATCAAATTTTTTGGGAATTGTATGTGAAATTGATTTTGCAGAAAACCTTTTATCAAATTTTTCTGAGCAGATATATGTAGAACACATAAAAGATTGTTCAATACCTGAAACATTTTGGTTTAAAGGTTTTGAAGATCAATCTACTCATTCTTTTCTTTACAAACCGCTTGTCGAAAATTTTAGAAAGCCACCGCTCCTTGTTAGAGCACATAGTGGACCAACTTCATGTTTTGATGGATCATATAATTCTGAAGTTCAATATTGGACGTCGAAGGGATTTTTTGTTGCTGAAGTTAATTATGGAGGATCATCAGGATTTGGCAAATTATATAGGGAGAGGTTGAATTACAAGTGGGGTATTGTTGATTCTTATGATTGTAAATCAATAGCACTTGAATTGATTAAATTAAATCTAGTTGATAGTGATAAAGTTGTAATTTTTGGTAATAGTGCTGGAGGGTTAACAGCTTTGAATTGTTTGTTATCTGGGTCTATTTTTACAGCTGCAATTTGTAAATATCCTGTTTTGGATTTGACGGATATGCATTACAACACTCATAGGTTTGAAAAAGATTATTTAAATTCTTTAGTAGGAAATTATGAAGAAAATTTTGATGATTACATAAATAGATCACCAATAAATCAAATTAGCAAAATAAAAAAACCTATCCTATTGTTTCATGGAAAAAAAGATAGAGTTATTTCATATAAACATACTTTAAAAATTCAAGAAATTTTGATTCAGAATAATAAATATTCAGAGGTTGTGTTTTTTGAAAATGAAGGGCATGGGTTTAAAAATATTGACAATAGAGAAATAGTAATGCAAAAATCTTGGAAATTTTTAAAAAATGTTTTGAATCTTTAAGAATTGATTTTTAGGAAATTAATAGTATCTTTTAATTTTTCTATAAATATATCAATTTCTTCCTTATTGGTTGTGAAATTCATACTAATTCTAGCTGTTGATTTAATGCCTATGTATCTGTGAAGAGGTTGACAGCAATGATGCCCACTTCTGATACAAATTCCTTTTGAATCAAGAATTTCAGCAATATCGTTTGAATGTATGTTTTGTATATAAAAGGTCGCAAGCGATGCCCTGTTTGGATCTATCTCAGGTGATGGGCCAATAACATTAACATTTTCTATTTGATTCAATTTTTCAAATAAATATTTAGTAATAGCATTTTCATATTCATGAATTTCATTCAATCCAATATTGTTAATATAGTTGATTGCTTCTGCAAGACCTATTGCTTCTGCAATGGCTGGAGTTCCAGCTTCGAATTTGTGCGGTAGCTCTGCCCAAGTACTCGTCTCTTTAAAAACATCTTGAATCATTTCACCACCTCCAAAAAGAGGAGGAATTTTTTCTAGGATTTCTTTCCTTGACCAGAGAAAACCTATACCTGTAGGACCGCAAAGTTTATGACCTGATCCAGCTAAAAAATCTATATCAAGGTCAATAACATCTAATTTTTGATGAGCCAAACTTTGACATGCATCTATTAAAACTAAAGAACCTTTTTGTTTAGCTAATTTAGTTATTTCTTTGATTGGATTGCAGCAACCTAGAGTATTACTAACATGTACTAGGCTAACAAGTTTAGTTCTAGATGATAGTTTTGATTTAAAGTCGTTTATATCTAATTTCCCATCTTTATCTATACCTATAAATTTTAATTTGCATTTATTTTTTGCTGCAACCATTTGCCATGGAACAATATTGCTATGATGCTCCATGATTGATAAGAGAATTTCATCGTTTTCTTTTAATGAAGATTCGCCCCATGATCTAGCTGCTAGATTGATTGCCTCAGTTGCATTTCTTGTGAAAATAATTTCTTTTGCTGAACTCGCTTTTATATATTTGCTAATTAAATATCTTGCATTTTCAAATTCTTCTGTTGCTTTAGCACTTAATTGATGTGCTCCTCTATGTACATTGGCATTAAAATTTCTGTAATATTCATCAATTTTTTTTAAAACTTGTACTGGTTTTTGAGTCGTTGCAGCATGATCTAAATAAATAATTTGCTCATTACTTTTCAAGTTTTTATTTAAAAGAGGAAAGTCTTTCTTCGTTATTTCAGGAAAATTTTGAATCGTTTTCATTAATTTTCATGTAAAAGTTTATCAAGCAAATCCCATCTATCTTTTGAAACTGGAATAAATGAAATTATTTCTTGGAAATAAGAACTTAATTGTAGTTTACTTGCTTCTGTTAATGTGATCCCTCTTGTTCGCATATAAAAAAGTTCTTCTTCATTTAGTTGCGAAATTGTAGCTCCATGTTTGCATTTGACATCATCAGCAATTATTTCTAATTGAGGTTTGGTATCTATTTGTGCGAGATTTGATAAAAGTAAATTTCTACTTAATTGGGAAGCATCAGTTCTCTGGGCAATTTTCGGAACTATTATTGAACCTTCAAATATTGCATGCGATTTATCATCAGCAAGTGATTTATTAATTTGATCTAGAAATCCATTTGGGCCATTAAATTCTATTTTTGTATAGGTTGAAATTTGCTCATCATTTTTTGTTATTTGCATACCTTTGATATTTGTTTTAGCGTTCCCCGCAGATTGTTTAATACTAATTTCAAATCTCGCGTAATTGAATTTGAAATGTAAAGATCCTAAGTTGTATGCACTATTTTTTTGTTGAATTACATTGAGAGAATTTAATAGGTTGGATCTGTTTTCACCGTAAGAAACAACTCCATGATTTACAGAACTATTTTCTTTCAAGCAAAAGAAAGTTGATTGAGATAATGAAGAGTTTTCCTTACCAAGATTTACTTGTAATAATTCAACATCACAATTCTTTTCTAAAAATATTACGAGGGTTTTTGCGTTTAAAGAATTACTTGATGCATGACTAAAAATTTCTATTGGAGGAATTTTTGATCCATTTATTTTTAATCCCAAAATATTATTTTTGCAACTTAAAGACAGATTTAGTAGGTCACTCCAATTTTCGTTTTGCGTAAAAAAAGATATCTGTTCCTTGATATATTTTTGTAATTCATCCTCACTTAATTGCTGTATTGAATAATTTTTCTTTATTAATTTGATTTGGCAATTCTCACCAATTATTAATCTAATAGTATTTTGAGAATTTTTAGGATATGGTATATCAAATTTTGAATCTTTTTCATTAACTGAGTAATCTAAAAAATTTGACAATTTTGATTTATTCGAAAGTCTCCATAGTTCACTTTTTGGATTAGGGAGAGGGCTTGATTGTAATTTATGAAGACAGATTTTTTGAATTTCCGTTAGGTTATCATTCGATTTATTAGTTTTTATTTTTTCAATAATTTCCATTTTTTAGGTCTCTTTTATAAAGTTATCAGTCCATTCATACCCTTTTTCCTCAAGCTCTAGAGCAAGATCACTCTCACCAGTTTTTATGATTTGTCCGTCTGACATAACATGGACATAATTTGGTTTAATTTCATCTAATAATCTTTGATAGTGGGTAATAAGTATAATTCCTGTTTGTGCATTAGATATTTTTTTAATTCCTGATGCAACTATTCTGAGAGCATCGATATCTAGACCAGAATCGGTCTCATCTAATATAGCTATCTTGGGTTCAAGTAAAGCCATTTGCAGAATCTCATTCCTTTTTTTTTCACCTCCGGAAAAGCCTTGGTTTACACTTCTTGATAGGAATGCGTGATCCATTTTCACAATTTCTAACTTTTCTTTAACTATTTCTTCAAAATCAAAAGTATCCAATTCTTCTTTGTTGAGGAATTTCCTTCTGGCATTAGTTGAAACTCTCAGAAACTCAAGATTACTTACACCTGGAATCTCAATTGGATATTGAAAACCAAGAAAAATTCCTGATTGGGATCTCTCTTCAGGTTCTAGAGAGTTGATGTTTTCACCTAAAAATTTTATGACGCCATTTGTAATATTATACGAGGGATGTCCTGCAATTATTTTCGAAAGAGTACTTTTGCCACATCCATTTCTTCCCATAATGGCATGGATTTCTCCAGGGTAGACAGTAAGTGAAACCCCTTTTAAAATTGGAAGATTATCAGTAGATGCAGAGAGATTTTCAACTTCTAAAATTGGATCTGATTCTTTCATTTTACTTTGCATTTCAGTTTAGAAATTGATTAATTAACCTACTGATCCCTCTAGTTTAAGTGCCAGTAACTTATCTGCTTCAGCAGCAAATTCCATAGGTAATTGATTAAATACATCTCTGCAAAAACCGCTGACCATCATAGATACAGCCTCCTCAAATTCTATGCCTCTGCTTTGGAGATAAAAAAGTTGGTCTTCTGAGATTCTACATGTGCTTGCTTCATGCTCAATGTCAGAATTGGGTTGTTGAGATTTGATGTAAGGGAATGTATTTGCAGAAGCTTGATCCCCTATTAACATTGAATCACATTGACTGTAATTTCTTGAGCCTGTAGCTTTTGTTCCCATTTTAACAAGACCTCTATAGCTATTTTTTGACTTACCTGCACTAATACCTTTGCTGACAATAGTTGATTTGGTCTTAGGGCCAATATGGATCATTTTTGTGCCGGTATCTGCTTGTTGAAGATTATTTGTGAGAGCCACTGAATAAAATTCTCCAACAGATTCTTCCCCTAAAAGAAGACAGCTAGGATATTTCCATGTAATTGCAGAACCTGTTTCAACTTGAGACCAGCTAATTTTACTTCTCTTACCTAAACATTTTCCTCTCTTGGTGACAAAGTTAAAAATTCCGCCAATACCTTCTTCATCACCAGCATACCAATTTTGGACTGTTGAATATTTTATTGAGGCGTCGTCTAATGCTATTAGCTCTACAACTGCTGCATGTAGGGTATTTGTATCAAACATTGGAGCTGTACAACCTTCTAGATAACTTACAGAACTTGATTCTTCAGCAATGATTAGTGTTCTTTCGAATTGTCCTGAATCTCCACTATTAATCCTGAAGTAGGAAGATAGATCCATAGGGCAATTAACACCTTTTGGGATATATACAAAAGAACCATCACTAAAAACTGCAGAATTAAGCGCTGCAAAATAATTATCACTAGCTGGAACTACTGTACCTAAATATTTTTCAATCAAATCGGCGTGATTTTTGACTGCTTCACTAATTGAGCAAAATATAACTCCATGTTCAGCAAGTTCTTCTCTAAAAGTTGTGGCTATAGAAACACTATCAAAAACAGCATCTACTGCAACATTTGTGAGTTTTTTTTGCTCCGTGAGGGGTATTCCTAATTTGTCAAAAGTCTCAAGAAGTTTGGGATCAACTTCATCTAAGCTAGAAATTTTCTCTTTTTGCTTAGGAGCAGAGTAATAAATAATATCTTGATAATCAATTTTTTTATATCCTAATGATGCCCAATCAGGCTCTTTCATTTTTTGCCATTTTTTAAAGGCTTTTAATCTAAAATCGAGAAGGAATTTTGGCTCTTCTTTTTTCTGTGAAATTAATTTTATGATATCTTCATTTAATCCCTTTTCTATTTTTTCAGTTTCAATATCAGTGACGAACCCATATTTGTAAGGCTCTTTTACAACATCTTTAACTAAATTTTCGTTGACCATGTTATCAAAAATAACTTATTACAATTAGCTTTATATACTCTAACGAAAGATACCCCCAATATTGAGTTTTTTTCCTTTATTAAAACCAAAAATTAATGTCTAATCATCTTGATCCCTTGACTAACCCATTAAACATAGAAACTATTCAAGAAATTGAAAATCTTGATCTACCCATAACTCAGAAACATCATTTAAGAATACTGGCTCATTGCCTTCAGATTTTTAAAATTATCAAAGTAGATAATAGTTTGGAATATCAAAATAAAAATCCCTTGAGAGAATGGTGTGATAACCAATCCCAAAAATTTGATGATAAAAAATTTAGTGATATTTTTTATGAGCAGTTAGAATCTGCTTCGAGAAAATTAAGTACTTTTTCAAAAAAAATAGGTAAAAGTATTGAGGATTTAGAGATAGATGATTTAGTACTTCTAGTTGAACAACCCTGAATTTCCTCTTGTTTAACTGATCCCGAAGAAAAAATATATTTTTGTTGAGTCATTAACAAATTTAGGTAATAAAATTTAAAAAAAAAGAAAATTGATTTACATTTCAAAAAGATCTGAAAATTAATTGATTTCTTTGATACCAACTGTTTTGAAGAGAAATATCAATTTTGAGAATTTTTTAGTAGTCAGAGGATCCTGACGACAGGCCAAAAAGACACACAATTCCAAAAAAAAAAGAACATACTGATCCCAAACAAAAACGGAGAATTTAAAGTGGCTGATGGGATCATGAATAAAGATCAATTACTCTCACTAACCCTCAGACAATTACGTCAAGAAGCAAGTAAATTATCGGTTCCGCTGTACAGCCGTAAAACAAAAGCTGTTTTAGTTGATTTAATACTTAAATATCAGACAAGATCTACAAAAAAAACATACACTCCTCCATTGGCGTCGGAATCTCAAGAAAAATCTACAAAAAAAACATATACTCCTCCTCTTGAGTCAAAATTTGAAGAAACTTCTGAGTCCAATGCTTTCAACAATAGTGAAGAATTGAAAACAAATGTTGTTTTCTTACCCCGAGACCCTGATTGGGCTTATGTTTTTTGGCAAATTTCTGATTCAGATAGAGAAAAAGCACAATCTTTGGGAGCCAATAAATTATGTTTACGATTATTCGATGCATCTGGTTCTGAAGGAAGCAACTTGAATCAAGGAACACTAAGGGAGATAGCGGTTGATAGTTACAGTACCGAGTGGTACTTGCCAATCCCACTTGCAGATAGAGATTATAAAGTCGAGTTAGGTTATAAATATGGTTTTAACTGGATGTCATTGGCATTTTCTTCGATAAGCCATGTTCCTGGGTCTCATCCTTCTGAGCAAATTCTTGATAAATTTGTACCATTTAATTTAGATTCTACGTCTGAGTCAATTCCAGATATTTCTAATCCTGTTGTTTCAGAACAAAATGGTATGCATGAAAGGTTATACCAAGCAGCAACTAATATTCCTCTCAGAAGAAAAGTTGGTTCTGAAGAATTTATGGAAAATGTAAAATCTACAAACCTCAATGATAATTTTACAGACTCAGGTGCTGGTAAATGGTCATCAGGTTTAAATGATTCGGGAAGTGGAATTGTTAAAAATAGATCTTTTTGGCTCGTTGCTGATGCTGAATTAATTGTTTATGGAGCTACAGAACCTTCTGCAAAATTGACAATAGGTGGAGAAGATGTACCTCTTGCTTCAGATGGTACTTTTAGAATTCAAGTTCCATTTAGAGACGGGACTCAAAAATATGATATTAAAGCTGTTGATGTATCTGGCGAGCAAGAAAAAAGTATATCAATGCAATTTGATAGAATTACACCACTTGACGATACTAATGAAAAAGATAATGCTGAGACTGAATGGTTTTAGTAAATTAAATTAATGCTGAAAAAAATTGTAGCTTTTACTCCATTGTTTGGGGCATTAACGTTTCCACTAATAGTTCCAATTACAATTTCTAAATTTGGTGTTAACTATGGAATTCTTAGTGCATTATTAATTTCTTCATTATGGTTTATCGCTATGTTAAGAACTTCCGAAATGCCTCATTAATTTAGTTAGATTTTTGTAAATTTCTTAAAAATATGAATCAAGCTAGTGTAATTAATATCAATTCTCCTTTTCTAGATCAAAAACCAGGTACCTCTGGATTAAGAAAAAGTACCTTAAAGTTTCAGGAAGAACATTATCTAGAAGTTTTTATTGAAGCAATCTTACAATCATTAGAAGATTTAAAAAGTTCAACATTAGTAGTTGGTGGTGATGGCAGATATGGCAATATTGAAGCAATAGAAAAAATTGTCCAAATATGCATTGCTCATAAAGTTCATAAGGTTATTGTTCCAAAATACGGTTTATTATCTACTCCTGCGACATCACATTTAATTAGAAAAGAAAACGCTATTGGTGGAATTATTCTTTCTGCAAGCCATAATCCTGGTGGTATTGATGGAGACTTTGGCGTGAAATTGAATATCTCTAATGGTGGCCCAGCTCCTGAGATAATTACTAATAAGATTTTCAAGGCTTCACAATTACTAACTAGTTATAAAATTTGTAAAATTAAATTACCTGATTTTAGTGAATATGGAACTTATCCTTACGACGAAACTACCTTAGAAATTATTGATGGATTAACAGATTATTCTAGTTTGATGGAGAAAATTTTTGATTTTGATCAAATTAGTGATTTTTTAAAAAAAGACTTCTCGTTAATCTTTGATGCAATGAATGCGGTTACAGGTCCATATGCAAAAAATATTTTTGTTGAAAAAATGGGTCTTGTACCTGATTGTGTCATGAATGGTAACCCGTTAAAAGATTTTGGAGGTTTACATCCTGATCCTAATCTTACTTACGCATCCCACTTGGCTGATTTGTTATTAAATAAAAAATCTTATAGTTTTGGTGCTGCATGCGATGGAGATGGAGATAGGAATATGATTTTAGGAAGTGGATGTTTTGTAAATCCAAGTGACAGCCTTGCAGTTATTACTGCTAATTCAAAATATGTCCCTGGTTATAAAGATGGTATTACAGGTGTGGCACGATCCATGCCAACCAGCTCAGCGGTTGATAATGTTGCTCGAGCATTAAATATACCTTGTTTCGAGACACCTACTGGCTGGAAGTTTTTTGGAAATCTTTTAGATTCTAATTTAATTACTTTATGTGGAGAAGAAAGTTTCGGAACAGGTAGTAATCATGTGAGAGAGAAAGATGGACTATGGGCAGTTTTGTATTGGTTACAAGTTTTAGCTGCGAAAAAATCTTCGGTAAGTGATTTGATGCAGAATCATTGGAAACAATTTGGTAGGAATTATTATTCAAGACATGATTATGAGGCAATCCCCTCAAATATTGCTAATCAAATCTTTGGTAATCTAACTTCTATGCTTGAAAATTTAAAAGGCAATAGTTTTGCTGGCCATTTAGTTAAAGTTGCAGATAACTTTTCATATTTAGATCCCGTTGATAATTCCATAAGTGAAAACCAAGGTTTAAGATTGGTCCTTGATGATAATTCTCGAGTAATTGTGCGCCTTTCTGGAACTGGAACTAAGGGTGCAACATTAAGACTTTACTTTGAGAAATTTTTCGATCCTCAACAGAATCTTTCGTTAAATCCTCAGATCGCTTTGAAACCTCTAATAGATGATTTAGATGCTTTATTGAATATTTCAAAACTTACTCAAATGGAAACTCCTACAGTAATTACATAGAATTAAAAGTAATGATTTTTTGATTTTATTTATATGCATTCAGAAAATTTATTTACTAATTATTCTCAAATAGAAAACAATGCACCTTTGGCAGATAAATTAAGACCAAAGAATTTGGAAGATTTTTTTGGTCAACAACTAATCCTGAATGAGAATTCGCTTTTAAGAAGTGCAATATTAAACGATAAGATTAGTAATTTTATTTTTTCTGGCCCTCCTGGTGTTGGGAAAACTACTCTAATTGAAATTATTTCTTTTAATACGCGATCAAAATTAATTAAGTTAAATGCAGTATTATCAAGTGTTAAAGAATTAAGAAATGAAATTGCTAATGCAAAAGATAGATTAATAAATTCAAAAAGAAAAACAATTTTATTTATCGATGAGGTTCATAGATTTACATCAGTTCAGCAAGATGCTTTATTACCTTCAATAGAAAATGGAACTATAACTTTTATTGGTGCTACAACTGAAAACCCTTTCTTTGCTGTTAATAAAGCGCTTGTTAGCAGGTCTCGTATTTTTACATTACTTCCTTTGGCAGAAAATGATTTGCAGAAAATAATACAAAAAGTCATTACTCACTATTCAAAACAAAAAGATTCAAAAAAGGTTTATTTAACTGAAGATGCTATAAGTCATTTAATTAAATTTTCTGGCGGAGATGCAAGGACATTAATCAATGCGCTAGAGATGGCCATAGAAACAACTTCTGAGAATGATGATAAAGAAATTAACATTAATCTCTCAATAGCAGAAGATGCACTACAAAAGAAAAATATTGTTTACGATAAAAATGGTCAAAATCATTACGATGTAATAAGTGCCTTTATCAAGTCCATAAGAGGTTCCGATCCAGATGCAACTTTATTCTGGCTTGCGAATATGCTGGAGGCTGGTGAAGATCCTAATTTTATTTTTAGAAGACTACTTATATCTGCCAGTGAAGATATTGGAATAGCTGATCCTAATGCCATAGTAGTTGTACAATCCTGTTGTGATGCTTTTGATAGAGTTGGTTTTCCAGAAGGATTATATTTTTTAACCCAGGCTTCTTTATATTTAGCTATTTCTCCAAAAAGTAATAGTACGAAAAATATTTTTAAAGCAATTGAAACAATCAAATCTACCAATGCTTTTGATGTTCCACTTCATTTAAAAAATAATTCTAATAGTTATGTTAATCCTCATAATTATCCAGGTAATTGGGTCTTACAAGAATATCTTCCTAAATCTTTAAGAGGTTTAAAAATATGGAAACCAAATAATAATGGATGGGAAAAAACTCAATATGAAGAACTGCTTAGAAGAAAAGAAAATTAAAAATTTTTCGAACAACAAATAATCTCAGGATTTAAAGAAGTTTTTTCTTCGTAGGCTAAAGCGATAGTCCAATTATGGAAGTTAATCTGTGAATAATTTAATTGTATGTTTTTCTTCTTATGAATTAACTCTTTTGGCTTTTCAAAAAATTGCCAATATTTAATGTCTTTTGCTATTTTTCCATGATCCCATTTTATAGCCGCTTCAACAGCACACCATTGATTTAATATCATATTTTTTGTTAAATAATTATTATGATTTGATTTATTGGTTTGAAAAAAATATTTTTTTGCAAATTTTATATGGTTAAAATCTCTATCTATTCTCTCAATATCTATCCCTATTTTACCTTTATGCCAGACTATAGTAATGGCATCTTTACAATGACTTAAACTGATATTTCCCATACCAGAGGGTAAACTTGGAGGTTCTCCAGGTTGAGCATTAATTGGAATTTCTAGGGGGTCTAAATCGAAAAGTGTTGAAAGTGATTGTCGCAAATAAGCTCTTGTTTCCAAGAAAATCTTTGATCTTGAAATAGTTAGGTTTTTTGCAGTTTTAATTTCTTCTGTAGTTGCGACATCTTGCACACCTTTAATCTCATAAAACCAAATTTTTGGTATTTTATATTCATACTCATTTAATAATTTCAATGGCTCTTAAGGTTGGCGACAAAGCACCAGAATTTAAATTAAAAGATTCTTTTGAGAAAGAAGTTTCTCTTAGTAATTTTAAAGGTAAAAGAATAATACTATATTTTTATCCAAAAGATAATACTCCAGGATGTACTAAAGAAGCATGTAATTTTAAAGAGAATTGGGATTTACTCCAAAAAAATAATATTGTTGTGCTTGGTATTAGTAAAGATAACGCATCCTCTCATCAGAAGTTTATAGAAAAATTTAATTTACCTTTTATTCTTTTAACTGATCCTGAACCTTTCAAAGTTTCTTCTGATTACGATAGCTATGGATTGAAAAAATTCATGGGAAAAGAATATATGGGAATGATGAGAAATACTTTTTTAATTGATACTGAAGGTAACATCGAAAAAATATACTTAAAGGTAAAAGCAGCAATAATGGCTGATCATATTATTGCAGACCTTGGGTTAAGCTAATTTTTTTATGGATAGGTGGTGAATAATCATCCCCTCCATAACTAAATTAGGAGCATTGATAATATTCTCTTTTTTAGCTTTAAGAGATTTTGTGAGTAATTGAGAGTCTCCTCCACATATTATTAAAATATCCTTTTCGGGATTAAATAAACTATTAATCACGCCAGTAAGAGCATTGATTACTCCTTTTAAGATTGCTTCTTCTGTATTAATTAAAAAATCTTTGATCGGAATATCATATGTTTTGGGAACTTTAAGATTTTTTGTATTTTGTTCTATTGATTTTAATTGTGTTAGAAAACCTGGAACAAGTTGACCTCCAATAATAGATCCATTTGAGTTCAATTTTGTTATTGATAATATTGTTCCAAAATCTGCAATTAGCAAATCTTTTTTGAAAGGGTTTTCAATAATTTTTAAAGCGGCAATACAGGCAAGAGCTCTATCAACTCCAAAATAATCAGGAAGATTTGATAATTGGATATCTTGAGTTTTTATTTCATTGTCTTTTTTCAACAGAAAATTTGGCAGTTTTCCTACAGAAGCCCAAATTAATTGATCAAGATCTATATTTTCGGGAACTTTTTGCTGTTTTTTGGTATTGAAGAATTTAGATTGATTTTTAGAATATTTTGCCCAATGAAGTCTACTATTGCCTACTAATAAAAAATTTATATCTGAGACCATTGTTCTATGATAAATTTAATCATTAGTGTGAATTCCACATTCTTGTTTAATCCCCCCAAATCTTGTATCTCTGCCTTGTCTTTTGATACCATCAGGACTGCTTGAATGCCAATCTCCTACAGAAGAATAACCTTTGAAAAAAAGTGGATGGGCAGGTAAGTTATTCTCTTCCATATAATAAAAAATATCTTTATTTGTCCAATTTAATAAAGGTCTTAAAGAAAGTCTTTGACGAATTACGTCTAGGTACTTCATTTTGTTTCTATTTTCTGTTTGACTTGATCGAACACCGCTTGCCCAGCAATAAATATCATGTCTTGCTAGCCCATTATCTAAAGGTCTAATCTTTCTTAACTCATGATACTTATCTAAATCACTCTCTTTATTTGTTTCCCAAAGTTTTCCGTATTTAGCCTCCATTCTTGCTGGAGACAATTCACTTTGCAGAACTTCTACTTCTAATGATAAATCTTCAATAAGCTTTTCAGCGTAATGGTATGTTTCTGAAGGTAGGTAACCTGTGTCTATCCAAAATATTTTGATTTTTTTTTGTAGACATAATTTACTAACCATATTCAAAAGGACTGATGACTGTATGCCAAAACTTGTTGTAATAGCAAATTGATTATCAAACTTTTCATAACCCCAAGTAAGCATTTCTTGAGGCTTCATATCTACTAGTTCTTGATTATATTTCCTTAAGTTAGTTTGAATATCTTTGTGGATGTTTTCAATCATTATTCAATTTGATTATGAGTTTAATGTTATTTCGCTCAATTTAAAAATTATTCGTATATTTTAATAATACATTTACGCTTAACAATATTTCGCTAATGAAATCGATACAAAAACCAATAGTAATAGTTGGAGCAGGTTTTGCAGGTATGACATTTGCTTTGAATTTAAAGAATCTTAATCCCTCTTTACCGATTCTTGTAGTTGATTCTGAAACTAACTTTATATTTAAACCTTTAATGTACGAAGTTTTAAGTAAAGAAATAAGAAGTTGGGAAGCTACCCCAAAATTTGCAAATATTTTTTCTGATGCAGGTATAACTTTTTTAAAAAATTGTTTAACCAAGATTTCTTTCAAAGAAAATATTCTTCATTTTAGCGACGATTTAAAATTAAATTATCAATATCTTGTTATTTGTACAGGATCTATTCCAAATAGTTTTTTAATAAAAGGTGTAGATGAAAATTGTTATTTTTTTAATGATATACACGATTTAAATAAATTAAATTCTTTTTTAAAAAAATCAAAAGATACTGCGTTGCATAAAAAGTTATTCATAGTTGGAGGTGGCCCCTCTGGCATCGAGCTGGCATGCAAAATTAAAGATATATTTACAGACCAATTTGAAATTAATGTAATAGAAAAATCAAACGAAATCCTCAATAAAAACAAAATTTTTAATAGAGAACAAGCAGAGAAGGCATTAGAAAAAAGAAAAATCACCGTTCTTTTGAATTCCATAGTTAAAGAAGTCTCAGAAACTAAGATTAGTATTTCTAGTGAGGTTGGAATCACTTCCTTGGATAAAGATATAGTTATTTGGACAGCAGGTGTTAAACCTAATTTGTCTTACTTAGAAACTGATCAAATAATAAAAAAATTTGGAAGAATTTTAGTTAATAATAATTTACAAATAGAAAACCATAAAAACTGTTTTGCTATTGGTGATATTTCAGTTATTGAAGGAATGGAGGATTTACCCATAACTGCTCAGGTCGCTATGCAGGAAGGAAATCATCTGGCTAATAATTTAGAACTTTTAATTCAAGGAAAGGATCCTTTACCCTTTGAATTTCAAGATAACGGTGAAATGATTAGCTTAGGCATAGGCGATGCTTCAATTTCTGCGCTTGGGGTTACTTTATCTGGGAAATTGGCTTTTGAGGCAAGAAGACTTATATATGCTTCCAAGTTGCCTGATATTACAGAAAGCTTAAAATCTGCATATTCGTGGATATTCCAAAAAAAATCTATTTTTAAAAAGTTTCTTAAATAAGATTGTTCTAATTAAACTTTTTTGAAATATTGTTTTTGGGTATATTGAGTGAAATAAGTTTCGTATGAATTTAATTACAGTAGTTAGTAATAATTATGATGCGTTTATAACGGTAGTTGTTTTAATAGTGTCAATAATTTTGTTTATCAAAAATACTATTGTGCCAGAATTGACTGGTCTGTTATGTGTTGGAATATTTATAGCTACTGGGGTTCTTTCTCCTGAAAAAGCTTTAGCTGGATTCGGTAGCCCGTCTTTATTTACCCTTATGGGTTTATTTGCAGTTTCCTCTGCATTATTTAAAAGTGGTGCCTTAGACAGAGTAAGAGAATTGATTTCTTCTGAAAGTATAAGAACTCCCAGGAAATTAATTTCTTTAATAACTTTTTTGATTGCTCCAATATCTGGAATTGTGCCTAATACTCCAGTAGTAGCATCTTTGTTACCTTTAATTGAAAGTTGGTGCGAGCGAAGAAATATATCACCATCAAAAGTTTTATTACCTCTTTCTTTTGCTACTTCACTAGGTGGAACTCTGACATTATTAGGTAGCTCAGTAAATCTTCTTGTTAGCGATATTAGTCAACAATTAGGTTATGGAGCTTTGGAATTATTTAGTTTGACTTCAATAGGAATTCCTGTGTGGCTTATAGGTACAACTTATATGATTTTAGTGTCTGACGTGCTTTTGCCAGATAGAGGGAGAGATAAGGAGTTTATTAAAAATGGTGATATGAATATATATTTTACTGAAGTTACTATTCCCTCTACTTCAGAATTAGTGGGACAATCTGTCAGAAATAGTAGATTGCAGAGACGATTTGATGTTGATGTTCTGGAATTGCAACGAAATGGAAAAGTTATTCTTCCTCCTTTGGCTGATAGAAAGATTGAACCGGATGATAGATTAATAATCCGCGTTACAAGGGCAGACTTATTCAGGCTGCAGCAGGAACATACCATTCTGTTAGGAGAAAACAAAACATCTTTCAATAGGGCTAATGTTTTCTCAGATGATGAAGGTACTAAGACCTTTGAAGCCCTATTACCAGCTGGTTCAACTCTAGCCGGTGCAAGTTTGAGAGAATTAAGATTTAGGCAGCGTCATAATGCAACAGTTTTAGCATTAAGAAGAGGTCAGCAAACTGTTCAGGAGAGATTAGGCCAAGCTGTTTTAAGGGCTGGAGATGTTTTATTATTGCAAGCACCTTTAGATTCAATCAGAGGTTTGCAAGCTAGTAATGATTTGCTTATTTTAGATCAATTCGAAGATGACCTACCTTTTTTGATAAAAAAACCTATATCGATTGCAATTGCAATAGGGATGGTTGTTTTGCCTTCGGTTTCTAATATTCCATTAGTAGGTTCAGTCCTTTTAGCACTCATTGCAATGGTGGCTTGTGGATGTTTAAGACCCGCAGAGATACAAAAATCAATTAGGTTAGATGTCATTTTATTATTGGGATCCTTATCATGCTTTAGTGTAGCTATGCAAGCAACAGGCTTGGCGGATTTAATTGCAGTCAATCTAAACTTTGTCCTTAATGGAATGCCGCTGTATTTTGCGCTAGTAGTAATTTTTGTATCGACAGTTATTCTTACACAATTTATAAGTAATGCTGCTTCGGTTGCTTTGATTTTGCCTGTTGCTATTGAATTCTCAAATGTTTTAGGCATTTCACCAAGCGCTTTAATAATGCTTGTTTTGTTCGGCGCAAGTCAATCTTTTTTGACTCCAATGGGGTATCAAACAAATTTAATGGTTTATGGTCCTGGAAGATATAGATTTTTTGATATTGCAAAATATGGAGCTGGATTAACACTTATAATGTCATTTACAGTACCAGCATTGATAATTCTAAATTACGGGTAATATCGTGAAATTTATAAGAAATATGTATAAGATCAAGGATGCTTACAAAAAGCTATCAGTACCACAATTTACTATTGTTACAGGCTTGTTTATTATTTGCCTTGGAACTTTAATTTTGAGTTCACCATTATGTTCATCTTCCAAGGTTGGTTTGTGGGAAGCATTTTTTACATCTACTTCTGCAATAACTGTTACTGGCTTAACCATAATAGATATTGGTGATGATTTAAATTTCTTTGGCCAAGTTTTTTTAGCTTTTATGCTCTTGTCAGGTGGTCTAGGATTAATGGCCATAACGACATTTTTACAAGGTTTTGTTGTAAAAGGAACAAAGCTAAGAACTAGACTAGACAAGGGAAAGACTCTAGATGAATTTGGAGTTGGAGGAATTGGTCGAACTTTTCAAAGCATTGCTATTACTGCGGTTAGTATCATTTCCTTGGGCGCGATTGTTTTATATTCTTTTGGATTTGTAGATATTCAAAATAATTGGGAAAGACTATGGTCTTCAATTTTTCACAGTATATCGGCATATAACAATGCAGGATTTTCTTTAATGTCAAATAGTCTCCAAGGATATAGAGCAAATTATTTAGTTAATAGCGTGTTTATTTTTCTCATTGTTATGGGTGGATTGGGATGGCGGGTTATTGATGATATTTGGAGTAATAAAAGAAATCTTTCTTATAAAAAATTAAGCCTTCATTCTAGACTAGTTATTAGGACAAGTTTGTCTCTAATAGTATTCGGATCATTAGGATTACTTATCACTGAATCATTGCTCAATAGTAAATTTTTCAATGATTTGAATTTTTTTGAACGGTTAATGTCATCAGTATTTGAAACAGTAAGTGCAAGAACTGCAGGCTTTACAAATTACCCAATCTCCTTGAACGCCATATCAGATACCGGTCTATTGTTATTAATGACTTTAATGTTTATCGGAGCAAGTACCGGAGGTACTGGTGGAGGCATAAAAACAACTACATTTATCGCTTTAATGGCTGCAACTAGATCAACCCTAAGAGGTCAGAAAGATGTCATTATTAGCAATAGATTAATTTCTGATAAAGTTATCCTAAAGGCAGTTGGAATCACAGTTGGATCTTTGCTGTTTGTTCTTTTAATGGCAATGTTGCTAAGTACAACAAATACCTTTGTTAAGAAAGAATCTTTCACATTCCTAGAAATTTTGTTCACTTGCATATCTGCATTTGCAACTGTCGGTTTTGATATTGGTTTAACTGCAAAATTAAATCATTTCGGCCAATTTATTCTTATTGTTGGAATGTTTGTGGGCAGACTTGGTATCCTTTTGCTTTTAAGTGCACTTTGGCAGGCTCTTTATAAGAGTAGAATAGATAGACAAAAGAGAATTGGCTATCCTAGGGCTGATCTTTATGTTTAGGATTGACTGAATTTTATTATGGCTGATTGGTGGCAGTGGTCTCAAAAGAGAGAAAAAGAAGCTCTCACTTTTGCAGTTGTTGGCGTTGGAAGGTTTGGAACTGCTGTTTGTAGAGAACTTATAAGTAATGGTGCAGATGTTTTGGCTGCAGATTATTCGGAAAAAGCTATTGATGATTTGAGACAATTGGAACCTTCTATAGAAGCTAGAGTTGTAGATTGTACTGATGAGGAGTCGATGAAGGAATCTGGAATACTTGAGATGAACACTGTTGTAGTAGGTATAAGTGAACCTATTGAAGCAAGTATAACCACTACACTTATTGCTAAGGATAGTGAAGGCAGCAAAGTGAAAAGAGTAATAGCAAGAGCAACCAGTGACTTGCACGAAAAAATGTTAAAAAGAGTTGGTGCTGACAAAGTTGTCTTCCCTTCCAGAATGCAAGGAGAGAGATTAGGTTTAGAACTAGTTAGACCAAATTTAATTGAAAGATTGGAACTCGATAACCAAACTGGTATAGATGAAATAACTGTTCCAGAGGAATTTATTGGAAGATCTTTGAGAGATTTGAATTTGAGAAAAAATTATTTAGTTAATGTTCTTGCAGCAGGACCTGCTGAAGAGTTAACAGTTAATCCTCCAGCTAAATATATCCTAGAAAGAGGAAATATTTTGGTAGTAATGGGAAAAACTGCAGATTTACAGAAATTGCCTCAAAAATAATTATTTTTAATCAGATTTTTTATAGTATCTAACCCTTTGGCGAGATCTTTGTAATCTTCTGACGCTTTGTTTTTCAAGTTCATCTCTAAATTTATCAGTATTTAAATTATTTTCTGAAACAGGCGATTTACTGTCTTTTTCGAAATATTTTTTTATACCCTCTTGTATTAATACTTTTGCCATATTACTTACTGTCCTAGATTCATTATCGGCCAAAATAGTTAATTGCTCACATATTAATTCTGGAAGAACTACTTGAATTCTGGGGGATTTAGGCTTCCCATTAGTTGAATTTTGGCGGGTAGCCATGAGTCAAAGTTGATAACTGTTACTTAATAGTATACACAGTTAGTCAAGGATACTATCTTTGTGTATATTATTAGTAAGGAAATTTATGTCCGTATCAATTAATTGTTTTATTGTCCCATGAAAAATTCAAGAAAAATTGATTCTCCTAAAAGGTCGATAATTGATAAGCCAAAAAAAAGATTAGTCAATTCTGATTCTCACGATAATGAAAATAATGACGTTTTGGTATCAGCGGTAATTAGTCCATATTTGTTAACTCATCTTCACCATATTCTTCAGCAGTCTGAGTATTATGCTCAAAAAGATGGTAGAAAATCGCACGCAGCTAACTTTGCGAAACTAAGAAAAGTTTTATGTTTAGACGCAAGAAGTATGGCAGATGCCTCTGCAAAAGAGATAAAAGATGTGGATAACGATTTATCTAATAATAAATATAATGAACAAAATGTAGCTTGAAGTAATAATCTATTAATAAATAGATTTTAAAACCATGTCCAGTAATGCTGAAAAGCTCTATAAGTTAATAGCCAACGATTCCAAAAAGAAGCAAAGTCTGTTTATGACAGCCTTAACTAATCCCAAAAAAGCCTTAGATAAAATATGCGATATTGGCAACGAGTTAAATATTTCTGTGACTAAAGAAGAGGTTATTGAATATTTGAGTACTATTGATGATGAGGCAACTAAAATGTGGTTAATCAAGGCTCGAGGAGGTCTTTAGGAAAAGGTTTCGAATAATTATTATTTTGATTAGGAGTAGGTTTTATTCTCTTATTGTAGCCACCTCCACCAGCCAAAGTCCAAAAAAACCAATAACTTGGAATCGCAAGAGCTGCAGCTATGAAAATCACTACAATTTGTTCTATTCTTTTCATGATTTAATTTTATTCCACAAAATATTTTTTAGTAAATAAGCCACAGATTTTGTAAATTCTATTTTAAAACAGTGATTAGATTTGAAGGTGTAAGCAAAATTTATTCTACAGATGTTGTTTTAAAAAATATTAGTTGGGAGATTAAAAAAGGAGAAAAAGTTGGGTTAGTTGGTTCTAATGGTGCAGGTAAATCAACCCAATTTAAGATTTTGATTGGAGATGAAGAGAAAACAAGTGGAACGATCATCAAAGAGGGAAATCCTAAAATTGCCCATTTAAAGCAAGAGTTTGATTGTAATTTGAATTTTTCAGTGAGACAGGAATTAGAAAGTTCTTTTAAAGATATACAAAATGTTGCTCTTAAACTTTTAGAAATTGAGAATAAAATGAAATCATTGGATCTAAAAAAAAATTCCGATGAACTTGAAATATTTGTAAATCAACTCGCAAAATATCAAGCAAAATTTGAAGCTTTAGGTGGTTATAAAATGCAATCTGATGTAGAAAAAATATTACCAAAATTAGGCTTTTCTATGGAAGATGCTGATAAATTAGTTGGCAATTTCTCAGGTGGTTGGCAGATGAAAGTTGCACTTGGAAAAATAATCCTACAAAAACCTGATTTACTTTTACTGGACGAACCAACCAATCATTTAGATTTAGAAACTATTTTTTGGTTAGAAGAATATCTATCATCGCTTAAAATTGCTGTTATGATCATAAGTCACGATAGATATTTCTTAGATAAATTGTGTAAAAAAATAATTTTTGTAGAAAGAGGAATATCTGAAACATATAATGGGAACTATTCTTTTTTTGTCGAACAGAAATCCTTGAGTGAACAATCACAAAATAAGGCTTATCAATTACAACAAAAAGAAATTGAGTTACAGAAAAGGTATATAGATAGATTTAGAGCTAGTGCAACTAGAAGTTCTCAAGCAAAGAGTAGAGAAAAACAATTAAAAAAGATATCTATAATTGAGGCTCCCATAGCAAAATCAAAAAGTCCAATTTTTAATTTTCCAGATTGTCCTCGCTCAGGAAAAATAGTTCTAAATATCAAAAATTTGTCTCATAGTTTTGAGGATAAAATTCTTTTTTTAGATATTAATTTAAAGATTTCTTCTGGGGAGAAAATAGCAATATTGGGACCTAATGGCTGCGGCAAATCTACATTGCTAAAAATTATTATGAAAAAAATATCTCCTGAAATTGGAGAAATTAATCTTGGTAAACATAATATAATTACTAGCTATTATGAACAGAATCAGGCGGAAGCACTTTCACTTGACGAAAGGGTTATTGATTTAATATGTAATAAGTCTCCAGAATGGTCCCAAAAAAAAGTTAGAACATTTTTAGGGGGTTTTGGCTTTCAAAATGATACTGTTTTTAAATATATTAAACAACTCAGTGGGGGAGAAAAGGCAAGATTAGCATTGGCGCTCATGATTATTAATCCTAGTAATTTTCTCCTTTTAGACGAGCCAACTAATCATTTGGATCTACAATCTAAGGAAAACTTAGAATTTGCAATCAAAAATTATCAAGGTTCATTATTAATCATTTCTCATGATCGGTATTTTATTTCACAGGTTGCAAATAGAATTATCGAAATTAAAGATTCAAAACTATTTTCATATGATGGTAATTACGAATATTTTTTGGAAAAAACTCAAAGTCAAAAAAAATTTGATTAATTTTAATAAAGTTTACATTTAGCTAAGTAAGATCACTCATTTATCTTTACATAGTTTACCGTCTTTGATTAATCTTAAAAATACGAAATAAGTTTTCATAATTTATATGAAAAATTTTGAATTCCAAGAAAAACAGTTTGAAATTTCTGATCCTGTTGAAAGTTATTTTGAATGCATTACTACCTGTGACATAAGAGATGGTAGATGTATTTCTAGGTGTGTAGAAATACTTAAACGAAATGACAATTAAATCTTTTAGTTGTTTTCTAGATTAGTTATATCAGTTGGTATTACTTTTAATTTAATAAATTTATTTCTACGCTTCAATAATATATTTACTGGTTTATTAATACCATTTTTACTTATTTGGTCTATAACGTCTGATGCTGTTTCAATATCTTTATTACCGACTCTTACTATAATGTCCTCTTTCATAATTCCACTCTTTTCAGCTGGGCTGTTCGGTACTATATATCCAACTTTAACGGAATTATTTTTTCTTTCAGAATTACTTTCTTCTATTAGGCTAATCCCAATCATAGGGTGTATTACTTTTCCATTTTTTATAAGTTGAAAGGCAATTTCCTTAGCTTTATTAATTGGGATTGCGAAACTCAAACCGGCTCCAGGACCTGATCTTATCAATGTATTAATACCAATTACTTCTCCCTCGCTATTCAATAGTGGACCTCCAGAATTGCCTGGATTAATAGCAGCGTCTGTTTGTATCAATTCAAGTTTTTTATCATATATTCCTAATTGATTCACGTTTCTATTTAGATTACTAATAATACCAAGGGTAACTGTGTTTTCCAGTCCAAATGGATTTCCAACTGCTATGGCCCAATCACCAACTTTAATCTTTTCCGAATTGCCCAATTTTGCTTTTGGCCAAGGTCCTTTCCCTTCAATCTTTAGCACAGCTAAATCAGTAAAAAAGTCTTGCCCTATAAGTTTTGCTTCAAATTTTTTGCCATTGGTTAAACCAACAATCACCCTATCTGATCCATTCACAACATGAGCATTGGTCATTATAAGTCCATCTGCAAATATAAATCCACTACCTTGGCTTTGCTCTATCCTGGGCCGATTGTCATTAGGCAAATCTAATCCAAAAAATCTTTCAAAATATGGGTCTAGTAATAATTGAGAATTTCTAGGAAATTTTCTTTTTTTAACATATCTTTGAGTATCAATTGTTACCACTGCCGCACCGGTTCTTTCTACAGCTTTAGTAATAAAAGATTTGTTCGAATATAAATTAACTTCATTAATTTTTGGTTTACTTAATGGTTGGGATATGACTTTTGCAGGATATCTAATGCCCACTGTAATTAATGAGGCGATTAGTAATAGCTTTTGGATGTCTCTTTTCAATTTTGATTTTTTATGTTCTTCCAGAGATTTAACACACTTTATCAGTGTAATTTAAATATAACTACTAATTAAATTTATTTAATCTAGAGAACAATTTAATGACTTAAATTAGCTAAATTTCTTTTTTTCGGGCTATGATGTTAAAAATATAACTCACTAAATTAATAAGTTCAATGACTATTCTATTTCCAATAATTTATTCTGCAGCCTTAACTTATTTAGTTTGGAAAGCATTTAAAGTTATGTCTAATGGCTGGGGTATATCCGATAACAAAAATCAACGATTGAGTACTGCAAGTTTTAAACAAAAAAAGTACACAATACATCCAGAACTTTTAGATAAATCAGGAAACATTACAGAAGAGGAACTTCTAACAGTAAGATTTTCTAATGACAATGACTCTACATTAGAAGAAAAAGGTTCAACAACTGATTAATCAAATTATATCTAAGGAAAAAAATTGGAATTAAGAACAAAAATTGTTTCAGCGGTAATAAGATCACTCAAGTTGCCACCAAGGTTTCGTTTAAAAATGGTTAAAGAAGATCCAGTGAGGCTTGAACTAAGTCTCACTCCTTCTTACGGTAAAAATCCAGTAATTGTTGGTATAGTTGAATCTTTAGACTTAGTCGCTCGAAGAGATAGAGAAGGTAGACTACCAAGAGATCTTCAAGGGACTTGGGACTGGACTGTAAGACACGGAAAAGTTAGTACTGGAGGTTGGAATCCTATGTTAAAAGAAGCATTGCAAACAATGTTTGATACAGGATTGCCAGCTATTGTATTTGAGGAGTTAACTGGAGATGAGTATAGACCTGTTGATGGTGTGAGACATGTTAAATAAATAATTAATTATTTATCATGAATTCTTCCTTAAAACGTTAAAATAATCTTGTATGTGTTCTAGTTAATTATGAATAATGACAATCAACCAAGATTTGGCTTCGTAAATTTCGCAGAGACTTGGAATGGCCGCATGGCAATGATGGGTATTTTGATTGGACTTGGTACTGAATTAATTACTGGACAAAGTATTCTTCGACAAATTGGAATAGGTTAGTATTTTACTTAATTTCTTCTGCTTCAACTTCAATGGTACTTTCACTAGGCTTTTTATCTAATTGATTTTTCTTACTTACATTCTCTAAATCTGCACCGCAATTCATGCAGGTTTCACTTAAACCTAATGATATTGCACCACAATTACTGCATGTATTAATTTTAGATTTGTAAGAGTTAAAACCCATAAACACTAAAACTAATAATAGAAGAGGAATTAAAAACAAAAGAAGTAGGATATTTCCAACAAAGCTTATGAAGAAGTTAAATCCAAAAATTGGAATAACTATGAGTGCTATTAATGAGTAGGTAAGAAGATTTTTATTAGCATTTAGAAAATAATTCACCTTAGTTATCCTTATCTATGATTTCTTTTTTTATTTACTAATGTCATACTAGCAATTACTACGCTCCAACACTGTCCAAAATATAAAATCACTCCTAATAGCCATACCCACAAAGTCAGTACAAGAAAACCCCCAATAAAACCGTATGCTTGAAATCTTACTCCAAGTGAGAGAATACTTTTACTTACTGCTAGGTTCAAAGTGGTTAGGCCAATTCCAATAAGAAAAGATCCAGGTAAAAGTGGTTTCAATGGAACTTTTCTACTTGGTAAAAGTGCTTGTAATAAAAGAGCCATTAAAGAAAAGCCAACTAGTGGTATTGCAAACTGACCAACTTGTAATAGCGGCAACTTTAATAAGAAATCAGAAATAAGATTATTCGATTTTGAAAGATTTTCTAAAACGTTACTTGGGATCATCCTAAGATTTGCACTAATTTGATCTAGTACCATTAAAAAACCAATAAAGAATACTATTAAAAAGGCTTCAACTCTATTTCGGAGAAACTTCGAAGCTTGCACTCTCCAAGCAGCATTAACTTTTTTAGAAGGAATTTCGTCCTCCCAAAGCCTATCCGAACCTCTTTGAAGAGATAGATATGCATTTCCTGCGGTAAAAAGCAAAAACATAGCCCCAAGAATACCTGCTCCAAAACCTTGATCTATCAAATTAAATAGTGTTGTCTCTACTAACTCAACTACTGAAGGAGGTAAAAGCTGAGCAGCAATGGCAATTATTTGTTGATCTAACCCTTCCTGTTTTCCTAGGAACCATGAAGCTATTGAAAGAGAAATTAGAAGGATGGGAAAAAATGATTGAAGTGTGTAGTATGCAAATGCAGCGCTTAAATCAACACAATCAGATTTGCTCCATCGCTCACAAGCTCCCCATAAACTTTTCAGTATCCATGTTGAACTTCTCTGCATATTAATTTTATTCAAATATTTTATTTATTTACTTAATTTTTATTGTATCTGATCAAGAAATTTTTTAAGCAATTTTTTATATATGATGCAACTATTTTTCTAATAATAAATTGCCCCATGGCTTTAAAATTTCAAATTTTTCTGTAGATCTACAAGCAATTAATGGAAAATTAACATCGCTCAAGTCCTCTCCTGAAACTAAATTTAAAGGGTCTTTTTCTAACCACGTTAAAGAACAATTGAGTTCTTCTAAGAGCAGCCAGGCTGCTGCAATATCCCATATCTTAGGGGTTGATTCTATAGCTCCGAAAGTTTGTCCCATCGCTACACTAGTAAGATTTAAACTCGATACACCTAAGAGTCTGATTTTGCCAGGAAATACTGAGTTTGGGTTTTTTTGTAAAATTTTTATTGATCGACTACATAAAGAAATGCATTCACTTTGACGATTATTTTGGCTGGGATCTAATTTCTTGTTATTTAACCAAACTCCTTTACCTTTAATGGATACAAACTTTTTTTTCAATGTAGGAATTATTAAAAAAGAAGATTGTGGTTTACCATTAACGAACCTTGCTACAGATATAGACCAGTAAGGAATACCGGCAGCAAAATTTGTTGTCCCATCGAGTGGATCGACCACCCAGTAAGCTTTTGACTTTGGAATTAACTTTTGCCCTTCTTCACTAAGGACGCCTTCACCTGGAGCTATTGAAGCTAAGCCATCTACGATTTTTTTGTCACTCCATAAATCACAACTTGTTAATAATGATCCATCTGCTTTATTGCTGGCGCTAATATTTCCAAAATCTTTTGTTTGACGTTGACTAACTAATTCAAATAAAGAATCTAATTCACGTAGTTGTTTATAAGTTAAATTTGGTGGATTCATCTTTATAAATTGCAAATAGACTCTGTATCTTTAATCTTTGTATGATTACTACCCAAACAATTTTTACTTTTATCAAGGAAAGTTAATCTTTCTAATTCATTTATATTTAAATTGTAATTATATATTGCATTAATATTTTTTGATATCGCATTACTTAATTCACTTTGCCTAATAAGAACATCTTTTAGAGTTGATACTCCGACATCATATCTAAGTCTGGAAAGCCTTACAGACTCTTTGCTAGATTCAATTTCTTTAAGTGAAGAGATTATTTTTTCTTCATTTAATTTAAGATTTAAATAGGCTTTACTAATACTTGTGGTTAGAACATTTTTTAGATTTTCATAAGCATATTTTTCGGATTCTGCAGCTGCTATTTTTGATTTGTAAGAGTTCTTGTTTTGTCCGCCATCAAAAATACTCCATGCAAAATTTAGACTTATGGTATTTGTATAATTAGATCCAGATTTTGCAGAGTCGATATTAGTTGCTAGAGAGTCCCCCTTTGAAAATGTACTAGATAATGAATTACTGATATAGATATTTGGCTTATTTTGAGCTAAAAAGCTCTCTGCTTGGCTATTTTTGATTGATTTTTGAAGAATCAGGTTTTTTAAGGAAAGATTGTTATCCAAACCCTCATTAATATTCTTATTCAATTTATGATTCCAAAACCCTATAAGATTTTGCTCTTTATTAGTTGTGAAATTTCCCTTAACATTAAGAATCTCCTTAAGAGAAATTTTATTAATTTCATGTTCTATTTTCTTTTCATTCAGTGATTGTTGATCTCGAGATAATTGAGCTTCTGCTTCAAGAACTTCAAATTTTGTACCAATTCCAGCATCTAGCTTCGCTTCAGCATTTTCTAAACTTGTAATTGATAAATCAAGTGTAAATTTTTTATTTTGAATATCTTGATATGACTTTTTGTATTTGTGATATCTGATTCTTGCTTCTTGAATTAAATCTTTTTTCTTAATCTCATAATTATTTTCTGCAATTTTGTAATTTGTTTTGGCAATTTTAATTTCAGATCCTCTTAGCGGGGCAATTACATCCCATTTAATATTCAGTGAGGGATTAGCCTTAAATTGTGAGGTTTTTAATGTAGGTGAATTGCTACTGTAATTTTTACCTGCGACATATTGTGGTAACCCATTGGCTTGAAAATCTAAGGATGGGTATCTTTTGGCAATTTGACTGGAAAGATTAAAGCTTGCTGAGGCTACTAGGCTTTGTAATGATTTTAATTCTTGATTATTTAATACAAGGGTTGCTATTTCTTGATAATCAATAAAAGTAATATTTGATTTTTCTTCTAAAACATTATCAATGTAATTTTTAATTTCGCTCGATAGAGCATTAAAGGTATTCATACTTAGAGTAAGCGGCAATAATAAGAAAGGGTTTATTACTCTTCTAAGCATGTTTTATAGTTTCGAAAATATTCGATTAACCAATTAAAGTATTAATAATATCATTTGAATCATCAAGAACGTGAATTTTAGTATTTATTTGATTCTCAACTTCTTGAATATTTTTATCATCTAAAAATAAATCAGTATTAATTTTTAACATAATAGATGGTATGTAAACAGCTTCTCCTAAATCCTTATTTTTCAACCCGTAAATTAGATCTTCTCCAGTAAGAAGACCTGTAACAACTTGATCTTGACCCCAATAAATACTCGGCAAACCATATAAATTAATTGTTAATCCACTAATTAAGTTTAATTTCTTAACTGTAGGAATTAGGGCTTCATAAACTAATTTTCCAACAATCCAACTAACTTTTTTTGGCTTTTTTACTTTTTGGGGTAGGTTTTGAGTCTTTTCTCTTAATGCTTCTAGAAAGTTTCTTATAGTCCCAACTCCATTAGATTCTTGTGGCATATTTTCGTAGGTTTTGTAACTAGGTAAATTTGTACCAGCAATTAAATACCATTCGTCTGCTAGCCAACAAAAACGAGTCCCAAGAGTAATTTGTAGAGAGGCTTGAATTCTCTCTACTTGTTTAATAGTTTTTTTTGCGTATTCTGGGCTGATTGATTTCAATCCATCATTTTCAGGTCTAAATTTTGTAAGTCCTACAGGAACTATTGCGACTGAAAGTACTGTTTGAGAGGTTTTTTTGTAAAAATCAGCAAGTTCCAAAATTGATTTCTCAAGAATATCTCCATCATTTATATCTGGACAAACAACAATTTGAGCATGTATTTGAATAGAGTTTTTTTCAAACCACGAAATTTGATCAAGTATCACACCTGCTTTTTTATTTTTTAATAATTTTTCTCTTGTTTCGGGATCAGTAGCATGAACTGAAATAAAAAGTGGAGATAGTTTTTGCATAGCAATTCTTTCCCAGTCTTCTTTTTTTAAATTCGTAAGAGTTAAATAAGAGCCATATAGGAAACTTAATCTATAATCATCATCTTTTATATATAGGCTTTTTCTTTTACCACTTGGTTGTTGATCAATAAAACAAAATGGACATCTATTATTGCATTGCTTGATTGAATCAAATAATGCATCTTTAAAATTTATACCTAGATTAACGTCTTGATCTTTTTCAATATTTATATTATGAATCTCATGATTTTTATCTAAAACTGATATGTCTAAAATTTCTTCACTGATCAGAATCTGATAATCAATTAAGTCTCTTGGTTTTTTCCCATTAATACTAATAATTGAATCACCTGATTCAAATCCTATTTCTTCAGCAATAGAATTAGCTTCAATACTTTCAATTTCTGCAGGACTTATTTTATAAGTAATATTAGGAACCAAAAGATCAATGGGATCTTTTGTGTAATTAATTTCTTGCCACACAATTTAAGGCCAAATACTCTTATTTATTTTTATTCTAAACTTATATATGACTCAAAGTGTATTAAATACTTTTAAAAAACTAAATATAGGTGTGAAATTATGGGCCTTTTATTTATTAAAATATGGCATTCGCAGTTTTCTAAAACACGATTTAGATTAATTAAAATAACCTTTTTCATTGAAAGAATTAATTACAAAAAATTTAGAAGTAAAAGATAAATTCAACTATGAATCCCATAAGACAGTTGATTCATACGAAAATAGTTTCTTATCAAATCCTATATCTTTAAGATTGTGGTCTTCTTTTTTTGTAATTTTACCTATTTTTGTTCAAGCCCCTTGGGTTAGATTAGAACCAATAAGTGCTCTTTGTTTTACTTTTGTTATTGTCTTAGTGGCAATTGTTTTGAATCAGAAAGGATCAAATAAGTGGTTTATTGTCAGTTCATTATTACTAGGTATATCAGGTAGTTGGCTTGGTGGATGTTTGTTCTGGGGATGGTTAAGCCCATTTCCTATCCTACACATACCTGTTGAAGCTGTAGTTCTTCCATTAGCTTTAATTGGATTTGGTACTAATTGGAAAATAGGTTCAAGTTTTTATATCTCTTCTTTATTTGGAACAGCAGTAACCGACATTACAATATTTTTAATCGGAATCATGGATCAATGGAGGCAGGTAATTACAGCAGATTCTGAAAATGCACCCATGATTCTCCAAAAAACTTCAGAGAGTCTTATTCAAATAAAATCATTATCTATTATCGTTTTTGTTGCTCTTATACTTTGGTTTATTTCAAAAGAAATTTTAGATTCTGGCACAATTAATACTAGTACTGGTAAAGCACTCTTAGTTTCTGGTTACGTAATTCAAACGACATTAATTGTTGATGGTATTTTTATTGTTTTAGCAATTCTGCAACCAACTTTTAGTGGATTGGTTTAATGTTAAGGCCTCCATTTTCGCAAGAACCGATACCAATAAATAATTGGGATGTAATCGTTATAGGCGCTGGAGCTGCTGGCCTTATGACTTGTCTTGAATTACCCTCAAATTTAAAAGTGCTTCTTTTAAATAGAAATACTAGTAAGGTATCTTCTAGTAGATGGGCTCAAGGAGGAATTGCATCTGTTGTTAGACAAGATGATTCATTTGATCTTCATGCTGAGGATACTTTAAAAGCAGGTGATGGACTATGTGATGTTCAAGCTGTTGAAATGCTTGTTAAAGAAGCTCCAGGTTGTGTAGAAAGGTTGCAGAATTTAGGGATGATTTTTGATCAAAGTTCTGATCAACTAGCTACTACCTTGGAAGCAGCCCATTCACGAAGAAGAGTCTTACATGTTAAGGATCGTACTGGACGAGCATTAGTTGAAGTTCTAGAAGATCATATTGAGAATCAAAAAAATATCCTTCATTGCAGGGGTGTAAGAGTAACTGAACTTTTTATTGAAAATAAAGAATGTAGAGGAGTTCAGGTTCTTGATGGAGCAAATTTATATTGGATTAAATCAAGAGCTGTTGTATTGGCTACAGGTGGGGGTGGGCACTTATTTACGAATACAACAAATCCTGCTCAATCCTCTGGTGAAGGGATTGCTCTTGCATGGAAAGCAGGAGCTGCTATCGAAGATTTAGAGTTCGTGCAATTTCATCCAACAGCTTTAAAATTTTATGGTGCACCTTGCTTCTTAATATCTGAGGCACTTAGAGGGGAAGGAGCCATTTTAGTTGATAAAAATGGTGAAAGTCCAGTTAATAATCTTGAAAATCGTGATCTAGCTACTAGAGATCAGGTTAGTAGAGCAATTATGAAAAATATGCATAAAAATAATGTAGACCATGTTGGCTTAGATCTTCGGTATATTGACCCAGAAAAAATTGTAGAGCGCTTCCCCACGATCTTAAGTCGATGTCAGGATTATGGCGTTAACCCTTTAAATGAGGTTATTCCCGTAGCTCCTGCAGCTCATTATTGGATGGGAGGTGTTAAAACAGATCTAAATGCATCTTCAACAAGAAAGGGATTATATGCAGTTGGAGAAGTTGCTTCTACAGGTGTGCATGGTGCTAATAGACTGGCAAGTAATTCACTGATGGAGTGTCTTGTTTTCGCAAGAAAAATGTCTTCAATTGTTTTGAATGACCTTTCTAAATTTGAAAAATTTGATAGATCATTGCAAGAGTTTGATATTGAAGATCCTAAAGAAGATCAAATTTCTATAATTGCTGAAAAAATTGATGACCTAAGAAAACTTTGTTGGTTAAATTTAGGTGTATCTAGAAATAAGGTAAATATGAGTAAATTTTTAAATTACATTCAAAATGATATAGATAAAATAAATAAAAATGATTTACTAAATAGCCTTGAAAAAATAAAATTTGATCAAAAAATAAAACTTAGTGAACGCAATAGAAGAGCATTAAATCTTTTACTTGATTTAAAGAATAGACAATTAACCACCATAACTTTATTACAAGCTTGTCTATTTAGAGAGGAAAGTAGAGGAGGGCATTATAGAGATGATTTCCCTGATAAAGATAAAAATTGGGAATGTCATACTAGACAACAGTTAGATCAAAAAATTCAAAAAAGATTTATTAAAAATTAAGATTTCCCTGATAGCCGGTTTTTGTCGCTAATTCATTTAAGTCACGCGTACCACTAATAATTTCTCCCTTAATTTCCCAAGAAGGAAAACCACTAATTCCTTTCGTTTGGCATAGCTCATACTCATTATCTTTACCATCTTTAGCACACTCAACTACTTTTAATTCTTTAACTGCTTCCTTACCAAATAATTGTTTCTGATCGTGGCAATGCGGGCACCAGTATGCACTATACATAACAATATTGTTTTCACTTAAAAATTGTGCAAACTTTACCTTCTGGGGAGAGCTTGAAGTGGTAATTATTGGAGATACATTTGCAGTTGGGTTTGCAACATCAATAGCATTAGAGGGGTCAACGTTTGTTGACCAAATTAGGCCACCCAGCAGGACACTAATGGCTACAATGAAACCTCTAAAAATCATAGGTTCTCTACTTTCGAACTTTGCTCCAATCATAGAAATTATAAAGATAGAAAACGATAAAATTGCTGAAAGTATACAAAAAAAGCAATATGCTTGAATCTTAAAAAACATTATATTTATCAATAAAAAGCTAAATGTTGATGACGCACAAGAAATTAGAAATACTAACCACCATAAAAACTTATTTAGTTTTTCTTTTGGGGAAAGTAAATTAAGCGAGAGTATTATTGTGATAACTAATATTGATAAATATGTTATAAATCCAGCTAATGAGAGAGGTATATTAATTTGATTATTTTCAAATAAAGTACCCCAAGGACTATTTAAAACTGTTTCACAATCATTTTGTATCCCTGGGCATGAAAGCGAAGTAAAAAATCCCCAGTTTTTTAAAGTAATCGAACCTGTATCAACTATGCCTATAGTGCTAAGAATTGCGATAATGATTTTTGGCAATTTCAAATCTTTTTTATTTCTTCTTTTTAAAGTCTTAAGGGCCATACAAAAAGAAAGTTTGTTATTTACATTATCTATCCTAATATTATCTTGGCATGAGAGTTATATACGAAATGCTGTTTAAATCTTTTAATTCTTATTTTTCAAGTTGTGAAACAAAATAGTCTTAATGTAAAAGAAAAAAAACTATCTAAGATTGCGTTCAGTCATGTTGGTTGTGAGAAAAATCTTGTTGATACTGAACATATGCAAGGCTTGTTAGATAAAAAGGGTTATGAAGTTGACAGCAATATAAATGATGCAAATATTGTTGTTGTAAATACTTGCAGTTTTATTGAGACAGCAAGAGAAGAATCTATTAGAAAAATTCTAGAATATACAAATCAAGGAAAGGAAGTAATAGTTGCAGGCTGTTTGGCTCAGCATTTCAAAGATGAGCTTATAAAAGAGATCCCTGAAATAAAAGGTTTGGTTGGAACAGGAGATTATCAAAAGATAGCCAAGGTTTTAGACAGAGTAGAAAAAGGGGAAATCGTTAATGAAGTTTCAAAAATACCTGAATTTATTGCAGATGAGAAAATACCTCGTTTTGTAGATAAAAATAAATTTGTTGCTTATCTTCGCATTGCTGAAGGCTGCAACTATAATTGCGCTTTTTGTATCATTCCTAAGTTGAGAGGTCCTCAAAGAAGTAGAACAATAGAATCTATAGTTTCAGAAGCCAAAAGTCTTGCAAAAAAGGGTATTCAAGAAATCATATTAATCAGTCAAATAACAACTAATTATGGTCAAGATATTTATGGAAAACCATCATTAGCCAAACTTTTGAATGAGCTTTCTAAAGTTCCAATTCCTTGGATAAGGATACATTATGCTTATCCAACAGGTTTAACTGATGAAGTTATTAGAGCTTTCAAAGATTCAAAGAATATAGTACCTTACTTTGATTTGCCACTTCAGCATAGTCATCCAGATGTGTTGAAGACTATGAATAGACCTTGGCAAGCTTCTTTGAATGAATCAATTTTGGAGAAAATTAGAGAAGAAATTCCATCTGCTGTATTAAGAACTAGTCTCATTGTTGGTTTCCCAGGAGAAAAAAAAGAACATTTTGAACATCTTCTTGAATTTTTGGATAGGCACAAATTTGATCATGTGGGAGTGTTTATTTTTTCTCCTGAGGAAGGAACTGTAGCTTTTCATTTGCCAAATAAAGTATCGTCAGAGGTTGCAGAGGCAAGAAAAGATAACGTTATTTCAGTTCAACAAAATATCTCTAAAGATAAAAATCAAACATATGTTGGTTCAAAAATGAAGATTTTGGTAGAAAAAATATCAGACAATAACGAATTAATAGGTCGGTCCTACAATTTCGCTCCTGAAATTGACGGGACTGTAATTTTATCTGTTAAAGATAAAATTGATTTGAGAAATTATATTGGTAAATTTGTTGAAGCAAATATTTCTTTTGCGGATGAATATGATTTGTATGGAGAGACTATTAAAATTTTGTAGTTTTTCTAAATTAATTTAACTGCTCTTAAGAGCTTATCTAGTGCGAAAGCAGCTCCAAAACCAAAACCAATAAATGCAAAATAGAAAATGATGTTCATTAATTTTTTCACTTTTATATAATTTAACATCAGATGAAAAAATTAGATTTTTTAGTTTAATTTCTTAATCTTGGATATATGGTAATTTTTTGTATAAACATTCCTCTGCTTTTTGTATTTCCCGGCCTAAATATAGAGCGTGATCGAATCTGGTTATTAAGTCATTTCTCTCTTCAGTAATCATTATTCCGATTTGTTTCGCACTTATACCTTCAAAAACTTCATTACAAACTCTTTTATTTTGAGAGTTACATTTAATTGGTTCATTTGTTTCTGGGTCAAGCGCATATCCTTCATCATTAATATTATTAAGAAAGTGCTCTAAAATTATTTTATTTTCTTCTAAATCTACTTTTATAATAAAATAACCATTTGGATCTAAGTCTATATATCGGTTGGATAGATTATTATCGATCTTTAGTTTTTCATCTAAAATTTTACTAGAATCCATCCTTAGAGGTTAATAAAAACAATATTTCTAATATAATATTTCGTATAGCCAAATAATTTTTTATTTAAAGGGAATAGAATTATTCTCAAATTCAATTTCCGTCTCGGTTTGTTTATTAACTTCATTTAGCCAAGGATAAATTATATTTTCCATATTTTTGTCAAACCACTTATGTAAGCTAATGGTGCTTTTTGCAAAAAACCCCCTCCGCCTTTTATGTTTACCACCTGCTCCAGGATCAAAAAAATGGATATTATTTTTTATTGCCCATTCAATTGGCTGGTAGTAACATAATTCAAAATGTAAATTAGATATATCTTTTTGACTACCCCAATATCTACCCCATAAGTTGTTTTTATTTTTAACGCACATCGACATAGCAAAAATATCATTCGAATCATTTTTTGATGCGCTAAAAAGTAAAAGATTTTTTTTATTATCAATAATTTTTTCGAAAAATGTAGATGTTAGATATTTACTTCCCCAAACTCCCCACCTCGAGCAATGCTGTTCATAAAAATTATGCATTTTTTTGAGGATTTCTTCGTTGATATCATCTTCATTAAAAATTTCTATTTTAATATCTTGTTTAGTAATTGATTTCCTCTCTTTTTTGATATTTTTTCTCTGGTTAGAGTTGAATCTAGAAAGAAAATCATCAAACGTTTTTTCTCCATTACTCCTCCATTCACTGCTGGAATTTATCCATTTATAGTATCCTAAAGATTTAAGATGGTTGCCCCAGCTTTCATCAATATATAAAAAATTACAACTTAAAATTTTGTTTGTAATCGCAAAGCTTTCGATATTATTTATGAGTAAATTTGTAATTTCTTTCTTATCTGTATTTTTTTTATAAAGAAATTGATATCCATTTACAGGACTATAAGGACTCATTCCAATTAATTTAGGGTAATAATGTAAATTCAGCTCTTGAGCCAATCGTGCAAATGATTGATCAAAAATGAATTCTCCATAGCTATGACTTTTTAAAAAAAGTGGAGCAATTCCTAATATTTCTTCATTTTTATAAGCAACAAAATATAGAGGCTGCCAACCAGTTTCTCTTGAAACACTTTTTGATATTTCAAGGTTTTTAAGCCAAGTCCATTCATAAAATGGATTATTGATTTCATTTGCTAATTCATTCCATATCTCATTGGAGATTTCCTTAATTGACAATTTGACTTCAACTTTATGTTTTTTTTGGTTCATTTATTATTGAATCTATTTCAAATTTTTTTGTAATGAATATGGATTTCATTATTCATTAAATTTTTAATTGATTTTATTTCCCATAATCTTTTGAGATTAAAAATCTCATTTGTTTGTTCTGGAGGGATCCATGTATATCTACCTCCAATAATTCGTGGAGTTATTGTAATTTTTAGATCTGTTATTAGATCCTCTTTTATAAATGAATTTATAAGTTTTGCACCTCCTAAAAGAGCTAGATTATTTATCCCTTGTTTTTTTAGTGAAATTAAAGTTTTTTCCCATGAATCTTCGAAAAAGAGTTGTTTCTCGAAGTCATTATTCGACCAATTATCAACTTTACTTGAGCTTATTAGCCATCTTCTAATTGGTTGACGAAAGTATTTCCAATTACTGTTAAAGTTTTTGCTATTTGAAGCGACTATAGAAATTGGTTGGCTTTTTGATATATTTACTTCGTCATTATCATTTAGATTTTTGATTAAGTAAGTTGATTGATGAGCTATTAAAGTACCTAAACCAAAAATGGTGGCGTCAACCATTGATAAGTTTTGATTTAACATTTTTTTATCTTCTTCACTTCCAAGATGAGATTCTCCACCTCCAGGAAATGCAATTCTCCCATCAAGACTAGATGCTATAACAATTATTACTCTTGGGATACTCAAGTTTGTGTGACTAAACTATTTTCAAATTTCAACTTTAAAGAATTGGTTAACTTTTGATCAACATAAATTTCTGCAGCATTATTTGGACTCTCTTGGAGTCTTATTTTGTGTAATGTTGCACCAAGGTTATGTATTGGCTTTTTAAGAATATCAGAAATATATAAAGCTATATTTTCAGCAGTTGGAACACAATTATGGAAAAATTCGATGTCTTTGTTTAGAAAAGTATGATCTAGTTGTTCAACAACCAAATCATTGATTATCTCCTGGAGGGCAGATAAGTCGCAAACCATGCCTGTTCTTTGATCAATGTCTCCTTTTACAGTTATTTCGACAAGATAGTTATGACCATGTCCATTAACTCTGGCACATTTCCCGTAGATTTTTTTATTTTCATCAAAGGATATCTCTTCTTTTGCAAGTCTATGAGCGGCTGCAAAATGAGTTTGTACTGTTAAAAATGCTTCCATGTTTTTTCCAAAATAATCTGCCCATAAATTTGGGTTTTCATAAAGTCTTAGATTTGTAAGAGGCAAATCATTCTTCAAACGACTCCAAATGACCTTTACTAATGCTTCAGTTGTGGGAAGTATACCCTCTTTATTATTAACATTAAATTCAGGCCAGACATCATTTAAAAAACGAAAATCTAATTGTCCAGTAACCTTTTCTTTAATAGAATGTTTTACATCAGAGAGATTAAGTACCATTCCATCAGAGTCTAGTTCTCCACCCATTGAAACAATAAGTTCATAATTATGACCATGACCTGGTGCAAAACTGCACTTTCCAAAAAGAGATAAATTTTCTTCTGGGCTTTTTTCAGGTAGCCAATAACGGTGACTAGAACTAAAGCAGGCACGTCGAGTTATGACGCATTCACGTCCTTTTCCATGTAACGGTTTGGATTGTGTAGAAGTCATATCTGTCTGCGATAATACTATCTTAAGGTTTTAAATACGCTTTTGTCTTTATGGAACAATCCATTATCAAAAAAACAGTTCATACTTTAAAGGGCAGAAGCATATTTTTAATAGGAATGATGGGTTCTGGTAAGTCACAAACTGGTTTGAAGCTTGCTGAATTATTGAAGTATAAATATATTGATTTAGATCCATTAATAGAGAAGTTGGCAAAAAAATCTATTAATCAAATTTTTAAGGATGAAGGAGAAGATAATTTCCGTGAATTAGAAGCAAACTGCCTTAAAGAAACTATCAAAATTCCTTCATTAGTAATCTCAACTGGGGGAGGAATAGTTACCAAATCAGAAAACTGGGGAATCTTAAGACAGGGCGTAATTACTTGGATAGATCTCGACAAAGATATAGCGATTGAAAGATTGAAAAATGAAATTGAAAATAGGCCACTTCTTCAGGGAAAAAATCTAAATGATTTATATATGAGCATTTTTCAATCTAGAGAAAATTTGTATTCTCAAGCAGATTTAAGAATTCAAGTAAAAAGGGAAAATATTGAAGAAGTCGCCATGAAAATAATTAATGCAATTCATAAAGAAATAATTAGTTAATCTGGTTCAATTCTTACTGCAAACCATTTGATAACATATCCTAATTTTATTTCTAATTCATAAGTGCTTTCCAATAATTCTTCAAAAAATCCCTGATCAGGATCTTCTATATTTTGATATATTGTTTGTGTTTCTGTCTTACTAAGCCAATTCTTCAACCATAAAATTGCTTCTTGCTTTGATACAATTTTTTCTTTTGAATCTGGCTCTAATAATACATAATGATCTGATGCTCTTATTAGTGGATTTGACATAATGAAGATTCTTCTTGGATTAATTCTTTGCTTAATTTTTCAAGGAATTTTATCAGAAAGTTCTTTTGCTTTAGTAGATTCTAGCGTACGAGAGTTTTTGGAAAGTCGTGAAAATCAATGGCCGGAATTATATTTGCCAAATTTTAAATTATCTGATACTTCTGAAGATTTAATCTATCCTAAATGGTTCGAGGGGAATTGGCTTGTTACTTCTCAAGATATAGTAAATGATTCAGAAGAGCCAGTTATTTATAAAGTAAATTTCTTTAAGAATGATTCAGATTTAATTGTTGGTAATCGTGCAAAAAATTCTGAATCTATTGGAAAAGCAATATTTGGTGACACTTTAATCAAGGTCGTAAATGATCCTAAATCTATTAATAATCAAATTACTTACTTAAAAAATGATTTTTACATCGATTCAAGAATTACAGGGAGAAATCAGATCCAAGATGATGATATTTTTTTCGCAGATGAGCTAGTTATACAAACAGCGCATAAGCCAGGTGCTTCAAGAATTAATCAGGTAGAGACCATTAGTAAATTTCAAAAATGTTCCGAAGAAATATTGGAAGTTGATATTGCAATTAAACCATCAATTTGTGGAGTACAATATGTTGCTTCTTACGGTTCAAAAGTTGGTGATCCTTCCATTCATGCTATAAAAACAAATAAATATAAATTGACGTTTGAATCTATTGAGAATTAGCACTAAAAAGATATTCTTCTAAGTTGTTCCTCCACATAAAAAGGTTTTCTAAATAAGGGTTATTTATGTATTCTTGGCTCCCCTCTCCTGAAAGAATTGGTCCTGCAGACTTTGGAAATTTAAGAAGGGATAATTGAGCAGCAATTGAAATATCTGCAATTGATAAACTATCTCCAACTAAATATTTTTTGTTGATCAAGGATTTTGATAAAGCTTCTAGTAATTTTTGGAGCTCTAAATTATCTTTAGAAGATAAGACTACATTAGAAATCTTACTAAGATTTTCAAAAGGTAATTTATCAACAATACTTTTAACTGAAGAAGGTATTTCATCTGGAAGTAATGCAGTTCTTAGCTGTGGATTTTCTATTGCAGATTTTATTAAAGCTTTTCTACAAGTTGTAGCCATTGTAGTATCTGCCCAGTCTTCAATTAGTTTGCATTGTGCAAATAATATTGGGTCCTCAGGAAAGAGTGGATTGTTATCATTTTTTTTATCTATATATTCGCAAATAGTTGAAGAGTCATTAATAACTTGATCATTGCTATCAACTATTACGGGTACTTGTTTTTGACCTGATAATTTAAAGATTTCAAATTGGCCTATTCCAGGTGTTACTTCTTCAACTCGATATTGTAGTTTTTTTGCATGAAGAGCCATTCTTGTTTTTAAACAAAAAGCACTATGCCTAAATTGATATAATGTAATCATGCTGTTTAATGTTTGTTAAAACCTAGCTAAAAAAGTAATCTATTTGTGGAGCTGATGGGCGAATTTTTTTCTAATGTTGCAAGATATCCAAAGTATTTGATATCCATCATTGTTGGAGGACTTGTTGCTTTGCTTGAACCTTTATTCACTAATAGATCAAATCCGCTCACAATAGTAGGTTTGATATCTTCTGTCTTAAGTGCTTTCATAACTATTTATTTTGTCTTGCAAGCTATGACAAACCCAATAAATTTATAACCATAATGCCAAATAATTACCGTCTTGCAAAAGTTTCTTCCCTTTTGAAGAAAGAAATAACCCTTATTCTGCAGAATGATTTGGAAAATGATCTTATTAGAGATCATTTCGTCAATATTTCTAAGATTGATTTATCAGGTGATTTGCAACACTGTAAAATTTATATAACTTCAACTGCTCAATATAAAGTGAGGAAAGAGATTGTGGCAGATTTGAATACTGCTAAAAGCTCCATAAGGCATAGTTTAGGAAAAAGAATAGAGATGAGAAGAGTTCCAGAGATAATTTTTAAAGACGATGTTGTGCTTGATAAAGGATTATCAGTCTTGAAACTTCTCGATGAATTAAACAATAAAAATCAAAATAATAATATTGAGGACAAGAATGCCAATAGTTGATTTACCCCTTGATCAAAGAAATATAATTATTACTCGATCAAAAGAGGGGATATTGGATATAAAAAAGATATTCACAAGCAAGGGCGCTAATGTATTTGATTTGCCTGCAATAAGTATTGGTGATCCTGATGATTTGAATCCTCTTGACGAAGCATTAAATCAAATAAATGATTTTCATTGGATTATTTTTTCTAGTAGTAATGGGATTAAATTTGTGGATAAAAGACTTAGATACTTTAATAGTTCATTAAAAGAATCTTCTAAAAAAACAAAAATCGCCGTAGTCGGAGAAAAAACTTCAAAAACTCTAGATGATTTTGGGATTAAGGCTGATTTCATACCTCCAGAATTTGTTGCTGAAAGTTTAATTGATAATTTTCCCGTATCTGGTTATGGACTTCGAGTCTTCGTACCAAGAGTTCAAACAGGTGGTAGGGATCTAATTGCAGATCAATTTAGAAAGGCTGGTTCCCGTGTATTTGAGGTTGCTGCATATGAAACTAGATGTCCTGATTCAATCCCGGAAGAAACAATTGATATGATTTCAAATCGAAAAGTAGATGCAATTATTTTCTCAAGCGGTAAAACCGTTGTCAATGCTTCTATTTTACTAGAAAAAAAACTTGGTAAACAATGGTTAGAATATTTTGATCAGATTAAGTTGTTAACTATTGGACCTCAGACAACAAAAATATGCAACAAGATTTTTGGAAGAGTTGATAGTCAGGCACAAAAATATACTTTTGAAGGACTGCTAGATCAGGCAATTAAGATTTTTAGTTAGAAAATTTTTTTGAATAGTTCTTTTCAACTAAATCTTTGAACCTATCAATATTGGCCTGTAATTCATTTGTAACCATTTTGCCTAAGATATTTTCTTCCATAAAACGCGCAATCATTTTAGGTAGCTCATAAGTTATTGCTAAATTTACCGTTGTGATTTGATTAGTTTTACTTTCGAAAACTACTGATCCCTCAGTTGGTAAACCTCCTATAGATTTCCATTTAAGTTTGCTTTTTTCGACCCTTTCTGTAATTTGAGCTTTCCATTTAAACCTAAAGCCATTTGCAGCCAAAGTCCATTCTGTTAAATCTGGTAATGTACTAGTCTCTTCATCAACTGTTTTTACAGATTCAATCCAGCTCATCCAAAGTGACATTGAGTCTAAATCACTCCATGTATCCCAAACATTTTCAAGAGGCGCATTAACAACTGTTATTACGTCATGTTTTAGCCAAGTACCCATAAATTAACTTACTGCAAGATTCTTTGCTAATTCTGCTTTTTTCTCTAAAATTGCAGCAGCAGCCAAATGACCACTCATTGTAGCTCCCTCCATAGAGTCTATGTAATCTTGTTTTGTATAACTACCAGCCATGAAGAAATTAGATATGGATGTTTTTTGATTAGGTCTGAAAGGTTCCATACCGGGAGCTTCTCTATATAGTGATTGTGGAATTTGTACTACATTACTCCAAAGCAATTTAAGGTTTTTTGAGGATGGGAATAGACGGCGAACCTCTTTATCTATTTCTTTTGTAATTCTTTCTGTAGATCTTCCCATCCATCTATCGCCAGGAGTTAAAACGCATTGGAGAAGTGATCCCATATCTTTTTTTCTGTAATCTGCTGGACTTGCTAGTGCTAAATCAGCAAAACAACTGAAAGATGCATCAGCGGAATAAAGCAGGTTATCTAGTCCAATTGGTTCTTTTCCAGTATTATCTTTTTGTAATTCAGTAACCCAGCCGTCATATCTTAATTGGATTGTGGCAACAGCAACAGCTCTAAGTTTTTTTAAACCTTCAAATTCTTGAAATTGATACCATTCTTTTGGAATTATTTTTTTTATTCCAGGAACATCACAGGCAGCAAGAAATTTATCTGCAAATACTGCCTTAATTCCTTCAGGAGAAGATATTTTTAATTGGTTAACTAAATAAGTGGAAGAATCCTTCTCATAAATGATTTCTTCTACCTTATGGTTAAGATGTATTTTTGCTCCTTTGTTTGTGATGTAGTCGACAATAGGTTGAGTTAACCACTTATGTGGAGAACCTTTTAAAAGATTCAGTTTTGAGGCTTCTGTTTTTGAAGCAAACATCATGAAGATAGTTAGCATGCATCTTGCTGAAATATCTTTGCAATTAATGAAACCTAAAGCATATGCGATGGGATCCCACATTCTTTCTAAGCTTTTTTCACTTCCACCATGGTTTAAAAACCATTCTTTAAAACTAATTTTATCTAGATCTCTAATTATTTTCATTGCGCCTTCATAGTCTATCAATCCTCTAACAATAGGGCTTGTCCCTAAAGCTAATGCATTTCTGAACTTATCTACCCAAGTAAGTTGTTCGGTGGTAAAGAAAGCTTTAAGCCCATTAAATGGAGCACCTAAAGGAAATCTGAAGTCTAAAGATTTTAAATTACCACCATTATTGATAAATAGATGAGTATGATCTTTCGGGAGTAAATTGTCTATAGCTCCCACTTTTTTCATTAATTTGAAAAGATTTGCATAATTGTAAAAAAATACATGTAAACCCATTTCTATGTGGTTGCCATCCTGATCTTCCCAACTTCCAACTTTACCTCCCCAAAATGACCTGCTCTCGTAAATTTCTACTTCGTGGCCTTCATCAACTAAATTTACTGCTGCTGTAAGACCAGCTAATCCAGAACCAACTATTGCAATTTTCACTTTTTCTTAAAATTATAACAAATCAAGTTTGGATATTGTTTGTTCTATGCATCCTATCGATTAAGTTTTTATATTATAAATAGTAGAAATCCTTTGTTTATGGAAAATGTAGAAGTTAAACAGGAAATTAAAAATTCTGATGATGGCAAAGGGATCTTAATTACGAATGATGCTATAGAACAAATTTCAAATTTATTGAAGGGTCAAAGTGATAAAAAAGCACTAAGGGTAGGAGTAAGATCAGGCGGTTGTAGTGGGATGAGTTATACGATGGATTTTATAGGAACTAATGAAATAAATCCTGATGACAAAGTTTATGATTATTCATTAAAAGCTGATCAAAGCTTTCAAGTAGTTTGTGATCCTAAAAGTCTCTTATACATTTATGGAATGCAATTAGATTTTAGTAAGGAATTAATTGGTGGCGGCTTTAATTTTGTAAATCCCAATGCTTCTCAAACTTGCGGTTGTGGAAGCTCCTTTGCAGTTTAATAAATAATGAATAACGAAATTAAACCTATCGAAGAGAATTTTAATGCAGCTTTATCAAGATATAAAGCAGGGCAAGATATAATTCCAATCGTTCAAGATTTTCAAAAAATTATACAGCAAATTCCAAATCATTTTGCTGCCTGGACTTGTTTATCATGGCTTCAATTACTATTGAAAAATAATGAAGAAGCTTTGGCAGCTGCCAGACAAGCTGTTCGATTAAATCAACAAGATCCACAAGCAAGAATGAATTTATCTTTAGCTCTTTTGGCTACCAATAATAAAGGTGTTAGGGATCATATTGAGTTAATAAAAAAAATGTCTATGATGATGCCAGATGTGAAAAGTGAGTTGAAAGAATCTGTTGAAGACGGATTAAGTAGATATCCAGATTGGCCTGAGTTAACCAAAGTAAAAAAATGGTTGGAATTTTAAATTGTTTAAAATTTTAATATTAAGTAATGGGCACGGAGAAGATCTATCTGGCAGTCTAATAGCTAAGCAATTCCTAAAAAGTGGTTATTCTGTTAGTGCTCTGCCAATTGTTGGTTTGGGAAACCATTACGAAAAAGAAAAAATTAAGATTATCGGTAAAACTAAAGAATTTAGTACTGGAGGAATTGGCTATAATTCTTTTAAGGGAAGACTCATTGAGATATTGGGAGGAGAAATATTTTATCTTCTAAAAAGATTATATTTAACTTTTAAAATAAGAAAAAAATATGATTATTTTTTTGTAGTTGGAGATATTGTGCCAGTTTTTTTTGCATGGGTTTGCAAGAAAGATTTTTTTACATATTTAGTTGCTTATTCCAGTCATTATGAAGGGAAATTAAAGTTACCATGGCCTTCTAAATTTTTCTTGATCTCACAAAAAGCAAAAAAAATATATACGAGAGATTCACTTACAGCTAATGATTTAACTTTGCAATTAAAAAAGAAAGTATCTTTTTTAGGCAACCCATTTATGGATAAGTTTTTTCCTAGAAATAAAGAATTAAAGAAAGCTGAATTCAGTATTGGATTATTTCCAGGAAGTCGATTCCCTGAGACTTTAGATAATTTTGTATTGATTTTAGAGGTTTTAGAGGCATTGTCAGAATTAAGTTATGTTCAAAAGATTCAGTTTAATTTTGCAATAGTTAATGCTTTATCTTCATCAAAAATAAAGGAGATATTTAAAAAAAGAGGATGGTTAAACTTAGAAAAAATAAAAGATAAGCATCTCTTGAAATTCAAATATCAATTTTTAAAAGTGAATATTTATTGGAATAATTTTGACAAAATATTATTGAAAAGTAGATGCTGTATCAGCATGGCAGGAACAGCAGCAGAACAAGCGATTGGATTAGGAATACCGGTTATTCAGATTGAAGGTAAAGGGCCACAATTTACAAAAACTTTTGCAGAAGCGCAAAGACGTTTGCTGGGAAAATATGTTTTTTGTGCAAGTAATTATAAAGATAAGAATGATCAAATAAATAAGACAATAAAATTGATTATAAAAGTAATATATCTAATACATCTTAATAAGAAATTTATGATCTCATGTAATGAAAATGGTAAAAACAGACTGGGTGAAAACAAATCTTGTTTTAAGATTGTTGATGATATGAATATTGTTATAAAAAATGACCAAGGAAAATAGTCAAAATAAGTTAAAACGAATTATCGATAATTTTTTATTAATAAATTTTTTTACAGTAATTTTTTTTGCAATATTTTTTATGTTTGCAATCATAATGCAATTTAATGGGATATTTATTTTTATTAATTTTATTCAGGTAGTTTGGAATCCTCTTGTAGTCCCATTGATAACAATCCTTATTGTTGGTGCTTTAGCAAGCGGTATTAATTCTTGGTGGACGCGTAAATCGCTTTCTCAAGAAGAGGATATTTAAAAGCATAATTTTTTAATTTACTGCTTATTACTTTTTGTCCTTCTAATACAACTTTTGCTCCATCTCCTAATAATATTTTTAAAACTGCTCCAGGCACTGGAAGTAAATTAGGTCTATTCAGACATTTGCCTAAAGTTTGAGAAAAGTCTCTCATTAATACTGGATTTGGTGCAACAGCATTAAATACTCCAGAATACTTCTTATCAACTAATGCTTGAGAAATTAATGCACATAAATCAGTTCTATGAATCCAACTCATCCATTGCTTACCATCTCCAATTGGTCCACCTAATCCAACTTTAAATATAGGTAGCATTTTTCCTAATGCTCCTCCATCTGCTTCGAGAACAATTCCAATTCTAAAAATAACTAACCTTGAGAAAAATGGTTTTTCAGCAGCGACAGCTTCCCACTTTTTGCAAAGATTAGCTAAAAAGTCTTCTCCTCCAATACTATTTTCAGTGAATTCACCAGACAAACTTGTACCGTAATAACCTATTGCTGATCCATTTATAATGACTTTTGGTTTGATTTTGAAATCTTTAAGGGTTTTCATCATAAATTTCGTAGTATTAATACGACTATTTTCAATCTCCTGTTTTTGTTCAGAAGTCCATTTTTTTTCTGCTATGGGTTCTCCCATTAAGTTAATAATTCCATCTGTCTCTCTTAAAATATTTAGAAGATTTTCGTTATTCCAGCTTTTTTCTTTTGATAAATCTATTTGAAAAAATTTAAACTTGTTGAAATCTAAATCAATCTTTAATTTACTTATAGGTTTTCTACTGACAATGTATATTTCGTGATTTTCATTAAGTAGTGTTGGTACTAATTCTTTACCAACAAATCCAGTGCAGCCAAGTAGTAAAAGACGCATATCATATAAATGTTTATCGTTTAAGGTTATTAAATTTTTTAGACGTTTGTAATTATTATTCCGGTATAAATTTTTTTAAATATTTTTCAAACAAGTTTTTGTATAATAAATTTCAAATAACTTTGTTGAATTTATTATGACAGATTCTATTCCAAAGAAACCTCTCAAGAAAGGAAGTTTAGTTTTTGTCGCTAAAGAAAATTATATAAAAAGTATCGAGGCTTTAGCTAGTGATAATGATCTGCCTAATTATGTCTTTGAAGGACCTGGAGAGATTCTTTCAGTCAAAGACGAATATGCTCAGGTTCGATGGCGCAGACCTGTTCCAGATGTTTGGTTGAAATTAGATCAACTTAAAGAATATAATCAATAAAATTTTTATATCTAAAAGTTTTTATTTTTTTTCTCTGTAGACATCTTTGATTGGATTATTTTTGCTTCTTTGATCATTTCTTTGCCATCAAATAAGTAATTATCTACGTAGCCTTGTGTATATCTATCAAATTCTGATAGTGCATCTTTAACTTGTGCAAAACAATGATAAAGATCGAGGCCTAAAGCTGAAATAGACTTTGGGACTATTTTTTTGTTATAAATTTTTTCAACTTTTTCTATTTTCTTTTGTGAAAGAATTATGTAACTGCAAAAATTTTCCATTAAATGGTCATCATATGGATCCGCAGATAGTTCTCTTATTTCGTTATTCAAAGGTTTAATTATTTGACTAATTAATCTATTAATCGGACTATAAACTTCTTTAATCCATGTTTCAACTTCTTTGTCCTTAATTGAAGAATTATTTTTTTTTGAATTAAATTTCTCTTCCCAATTTTCATTTAAAGAATCAAATGATGAACTGGGAGAAAAACTGTTATCGTATTGCTTCTTTTTTATAGGGTCATTTAGAGTTTCCCAGGCATTTTGTATTGCAAGAAATCGTTCTTTCTTGCCCCCTGCATCAGGATGATGTTGCTTAACTAAAGAGCGATATGAAGATTTAATTTCACTTCTTGTTGCACTTTTTTTGAGACCTAATTCTTCATATAAATTTTTTGCCATTTTTATAAATTATGCATTAAAGATAACCATCATTTCTTGTTTGAACTGAAGTATTAGATTCAAACATTGCTGTTGATAAATATCTTTCTCCAAAACTTGGAAGAATAACTATCAATCTTTTATTCATTAGTTCTTTTCTTTTGCCTATTTTTATAGTTGCTGCTAAAGCTGCACCGCTGCTGATGCCAGATAAAAGGCCTTCCAATCGAGCTAATAAACGCCCATAATAAAATGCTTCATCGTCATCTATTTTTATAATTTCATCAATTAATTTAGTATTAAGTACTTTCGGTACGAAACCCGCTCCAATGCCTTGAATCGAATGAGAACCTGATTTTTCTCCGGAAATTACAGCACTTTTTTTGGGCTCTACGGCATAAATTTTGCAATTTGGATTAACTTTTTTCAAAAAACGCGCACAACCAGTAATTGTTCCTCCTGTGCCTACTCCTGTAACTAGTCCATCTAAATTGTTATTGGATTGGGACCATATTTCTTGGGCCGTTGTTCTTTCATGAATATCTGGATTAGCAAAGTTTTCAAACTGATTAAATTGATAGCTATTTGCAATTGTTGAAGACAACTCATTAGCTAAATCTAAAGCTCCTTTCATTCCTTCTTTCCCAGGTGTTAGCTGTAATTCAGCTCCATATGCTCTCAACATTGCTCTTCTCTCAATACTCATCGTATCCGGCATAGTTAATATCAATTTATAGCCTTTTGCTGCAGCAACCATTGCTAATGCGATACCAGTATTACCACTAGTTGCTTCAATTAATGTTGTTTTATCTGGTGTTATCAACCCTTCTTCTTCAGCTTTACATAACATTGAATAAGCGATCCGATCCTTAACGGACGCTGATGGATTAAAACTTTCTAGCTTGGCAATTATTTCTGGATAACAATCAAAATACTTTCTGATTCGATTTAATTTAACTAATGGGGTATTTCCAACTAGAGAAGTTATATCATTTGCTATATCCATGAAATGATTTTTTAAAATGCAAAATAAAATCCCCTATATCCATAATAATTGCATTTAAAGATCTTTTATATAATTTTCTCAAAATAATTTAATTGAAATAACTTCCTGCGGAAAAATATTTAGTAATATATATAGATAGTTTTTATTATGATTATGTATTCGTTGGAACTAAGTCTGAGATATTCACCTTTTCCTCTATCAATTCAAAAGAAAGAATTTGATGATGTTAAACGAATTTATGATGAAATAAAAAGTTCTATGAATGAAACTTTAGAATCCTCAAACTTGATTGAATTAAGGTGTGACAAAGTGCAAGATAAATTAATTGCTGTAAGAGTAAAAGAAATTATTTCTGTTCAGATATATGAAAAATCTTCAGTAGCAGGAGGAGCTAAAAGACCAGGATTTTCTCTCAACATAGATTGATAGAATTAATGCGAAATTCCCTTGAAAATGAAATACCTAATATTAAATTCAAAGATGTTTCTTTTTCATATTCTGGAGAAAAAGAAAATTTAATTTTTCAATGTAGCTTCTCAATAAAAAAAAATGGATTTTGGATGATCGTAGGGAAAAACGGGTGCGGAAAAAGTACTCTTTTAAAATTAATTAACGGAATAATCAAACCCAAAAATGGCGTTATTCATTCTAATGCAAATATTGGTATGGTATTTCAAAACCCTGATCATCAAATATTGATGCCAAATTGCAGAAGTGAACTTCTTATAAACATTAATCAAAATATTAGTCAAAATGAAATTAATAAAAAAATTGAATATGTACTTGATCAGGTAGGAATGCCAGGGTTTGAAAAAAGGCCAGTTCATACTTTAAGCGGTGGCCAAAAACAACGCTTAACCATTGCATGCGCTCTTATTAGTAATAGAAATTTTATTCTTTTGGATGAGCCTACAGCTTTACTTGATCAAACCAGCCAATTAAAAGTTTTAAAAACCATTAAAAATCTTACAAGGGAGCATAAAAAACCTTTATCTGCTTTGTGGATTACTCATCGTTATGAAGAATTAATTTATGCAGATGCAGTAGCAGAGTTGAAAGATGGGTTTTTATCTAGTTGGCAAGAACCATCAAATTTTCAATATAATTAAACTCTTTACTTGTCATATGGTACTTTAAAGAGCTAAATTCATTTTATATTCCTCGGTAGCTCAGCGGTAGAGCGATCGACTGTTAATCGATTGGTCGCAGGTTCGAATCCCGCCCGGGGAGTTTATATACCATTTCATATGACCTCAAGTTAAGTCACTTGGGGTCTTTTTTAGTGCTGAACTGCGTTTTTGAAGAAGAAATTGCAATCAGATGCCTTCAGGATACCTCATATTCACCATTTTGGTGGTGGGGAAATGGTGGGGAAGATAAATTCTGATGGTGGGGAAATGGTCTGGACAATATTTACTAAGGTTTATAAGTTTCTATTCAAAAGATCATGGCATTATTGTATTAAAGTAAATGAATTGTGAGTTTTTTAAAAGTAATATATAATTCGTGAAATTTAATCTTTATCCAAGGTTTCAATGTATTTGTTATGTCATCAAATCACATAACTGCTTGGACTACTCTCTTTGGTTCGTCTTTCAACAACCAAAGTACTGATATTGTCATTGGAAGTGATGGATCAATTTATATTTCTGGAACAACAAGAGGTAATCTTAATGGTCAGTTAAATAGTGGTCTTGATGATGCCTTCATAAGTAAATTTAATAATGACGGAGAGGTCCAGTGGACACGACTTTTAGGAACTACTAAAGGTGATTTAGGCGAATCGATAGCGATTGGAAGTGATGGTTCACTTTATGTTGTGGGGTATACAAATGGTGATCTAGATGGAGAAATAAATGCTAGTAGTTCATTTAAAAATGTAAATGATGTATTTATAAGTAAATTTAATAGTAATGGTCTTAAACAATGGACGAAGTTATTAGGAGTTGATAGTATTTCCACTGATGATGTTGGAATAGATATAGCAGATGATGATTCTATCTACATTACTGGCAATATTCTGGGGGATTTAGATGGAGAACAAAATAATGGTTCATATGATGCCTTCATATGTAAATATAATAGTGATGGTAATAAACAATGGAATAAACTGCTTGGTAGTTCCGAATATGAATTTGGTAGAGAATTATCAATAGGGAGTAATGGTTCTTTTTATTTAACGGGTTATACAACAGGTGATCTGAATGGAGAAACAAATTTTGGTGAAGAGGATGCCTTTATTAGTGCTTTTAACAGTGATGGAGAAAGACAATGGACAAAACTTTTAGGAACTTCAGAAGAAGATGAAGGGAAAGCAATTGCAATTAGTGATGACGGATTTATTTATCTTCTTGGAGAGACAAAGGGTGATTTAGATGGTCAAACAAATAATGGTTCATTTGGTAGTGATGTATTTATTAGTAGATATGATTCTTCCGGTACAAAGCAATGGACGAAACTTTTAGGAACTTCATCGTCTGATATGTCAGGATCACTTTCGATAGGAAGTGATGGCAGTATTTATATCTGTGGAACGGCACTTGAAGATTTAAATGGAGAAGAAAATAACGGTTCATATGATGCATTTATCAGTAAATATAATAGTGAAGGAGAGATACAATGGACCAAACTCATAGGGAGTTCTTCAGATGATCGCGGGCAAGGAATTACTATTGATAATAATGATTCTATTTATCTCACTGGATATACAGAGGGTGACCTAAATGGGAAATTAAATAATGGTAGTAAAGATGTTTTCCTTATTAAGTTAATTGGACCATATTCGCCAACAGATATAAGTTTATCTGTATCTCAATTTAATGAAAATATAGATGCAGGAAGTACAGTTGCAAATTTATCTTCAACAGATGAAGATTCGGGAGATACTCATACTTATACGTTAGTAAGTGGAACAGGAGATACAGATAATGCCTTATTCACTATCGATGGGAATCAACTCAAGATCAGTGCATCCCCTGACTATGAAAGCAAAAATTCATATTCAATACGAGTCATGACAAAGGATTCTGGAGATTTGACCTTTGAGAAATTATTTACTTTTGATGTGAATAATTTAATTGAACTAATTAAATCTTCTAAGAACCGAATCCTCCCTAACTCCGTGGAAAATTTAATTCTTACTGGTTC
>CACGFX010000005.1 GCA_902572395.1 uncultured Synechococcaceae cyanobacterium | reverse complement strand
CAATAAACCCAACCTGCAGCACCAAGCATTTGAAGAAAACTATTCCATGGAGTCCAACCCATTACATGAAAAACCATCGCTATTATTATTGTGCAAGCACTAAACCATTTAATTCTTTGTACCATAGGCGAGAATTTATTTGATTTCACTCATAGTCCCATAAAGTATTGATTTATACCAAATTCATTGGTTACACAAAAAAGTAATAAATATTGATTAATTATTCTTATTTTTAATCTTCAGATTTATATTCTTATAGTTTAAAAGGTTTATTTAGGATTAAATTAAATTTATAGGTAAGAAGTTTACAAGAAAATTGGGTATATTCAAAATCCTATTTTTTGTTATTTTATACTCGAATTTTTGTTCCTCCATTTAAAAAAGTTTTTACTATTAATTATTAAAAACATAAAGTAGTTGCTTGATAAATTGTTCTGTTGCCCCTGAGAAAGCTCTTCCTTGAAGTTTAAGTAGATGTATTTGTCCTTGATGAGATTTTGAAAGATTAATAGGGACAGTTGAAATTGATCTATCAAGGGATTGTTTTGGCACGTCTATTTCTACTTCAAAGGAAATAGCATTTTTTTTTCTTGATACAAAATTATGAAGGAAAATATAGCTTTCAGCCTCTACAGTTGGATTTAAATCTAAAGATTCTTCTGCTGCGGCTGTTTCTAGAATTTCTCTAACAGCATACGGGGAGGGGGGAAGAGCTAAAGGATATTTCAGGCAATCTGCTAAATTTATACTCCTGAATTTTGAAAGAGGATGTTCTGGAGACATGACAGCCTGAATTGGCTGACTAATGGTCGAGATAGTTTCAATGTAATTTGAACGGACAGGTTCAAAAATAAGTGCTAAATCACTTTTAAAATCTCTCAAATATGAAATCGCCTTTTCACCATCACCAACATTTATATTAAATTTGATATCTGGCAACTTGTCCTGAAATTGGTCTATTTGGGTTGGTAAAAAATACGGTAACAAAGCTTGACTGCAAATAATTGAAATTTGACCTCTCTTTAAACCTGAAAAATCAGCTAATTGCGACTTTAAATTATTGATTTCACTTAATTGAGATCTAAATAAAGTGACTATTATTTCACCAGCCTGATTTAATCTCATGCCATTCCCTATTCTCTCAAATATTTTCACCTTTAACTCATCCTCAAGCGCTAATAATCTCCTGTTTAGTGCTGAAGGAGTTATCGAAAACTCAGTTGCAGCTTTACGGATGGAACCAGTTCTTGCTATGGCATCTACGTATGTATAAATTTGAAGATTTTTCATTTTTTAATGAGAAATTTTTAGGTTTTTAAACTCAACTTTTGAATTAATTTTCAAAGAAAAATTTAATTTTTCGAAAAAAGGATTCCAAAATATAATTAGGGTGATGACTTTTTTGCATTATAGTCAAGTTTTTAATTCGTTTTTCGTATAACTGAATACAGTCAAAGTTTTTAATATTTTTTAATTTGTGATCAATAAGTATAACTTAATGGATCAAAATTTTTCAGAATTTGAGCAGAAAATTTTAAATGGCATAACTGAAGAAAGGTGGCTCAAATTGGCTGCAGAATTAATAAAAACAGGACAACCAAGAGCTTGCGATCCACTTGATCCTGACTTGCCTGGAGGAGAAGAAGAAGCAATTGCGATGCTTATTTCAGGTAAATTAGAAGCATTGGGAATGGATGTTAAAAGATACGAAAGTGTTCCTCATCGACCAAATGTTGTTGGGATATTAAAAGGTAAAGGGAAGGGCCCTGTTTTAATGATGAATGACCATATGGATACATACCCAGTTGTAGAACCTCATAAGTGGAATAAAACTAATTACAAACCATTTGAGGCTACAAGAGATGGAGACCTTTTATATGCTAGGGGATCATCCGATACAAGAGGAAACTTAGCTTGTACCATTCTTGCTGCTCAAGCATTAGTTGAAAATGGGATTAAGTTAAAAGGCGATCTAATGTATTGCTTTTGCGTAGATGAAGAGAGAGATGGAACTCATGGATCAATATATCTAACTAAAGAGATAGGAATTAAAGCTGATTATTCAATTACTGCAGAACCAACTGCATATGGTGGTGATGCTACTAAGGGCGATTGGGGAATGAATTTGTCTATAGCCAATGGAGGGCATTGTCTTATCGAGGTAACAATCGAAGGTGACAAAGCCCATATTTGGCGTCCTGATACCAGTAATAATGCAATTGTTGAAGCAGCCAAGTTGATTCCCTGTCTAGAAATAATGCCTTTCACTCATGAAATAACTGAGTTCATGGGACATACCCCACCCTGTACAACAATTGTTCGTATTAGAGGTGGTCTACCAGGGGAGATGCAGTTCTCTCCTGATTCCTGCACAATAACTCTTGCTGTCGTAGGAATTGTTCCTGGAATGACCCTTGAAAGCATTATTCTCGATATCGAAAATGAAGTTAAGTCTTTTATGGGAGATAGAAAAGATATCAATTACAAAATAAATCAAGTAAAAGATTCATTATTTGTTCCTGCCACTGATCCAGTTCCTTTAAATGAAGAACCTTGTTTATCAATCAATAAGGTTTATTCGAAATTTATGGGTGAAGAAGCTATCCCAAATAGAAAAAATGCGTTTAACGACACAATTAGATTTAGAGAAGTCGGAATAAATGCAGTTACTTTTGGTCCTGGAGAGGATGGTTGGGCTCCAGATAATGAGAGTATCTCTATAACTAAAGCTGTGATTGCTGCAAAAATGTATGCTTTGACGATTATTGAAATTTTAGGAATTGAAGAAGGTTTATAAAAATAATGAATAATAATCAAATAAAAAATAAAAGAAATATCAAAAGATTTATTCCTCCTTTTATGCGTAAAAAAACTTTTGCGTATTCGATGTTAACTGTAAATATTTTATTTATTACTTGGGTAGTAGTTACTGAAACCGGACTGGCTGATGAACTTTTTCTCCCAGGCCCTTTAAAAATTTGGCAATCTTTTATAGAAGTCTCAACTGAAGGCTACCAAGGAAATACATTATTTGTTCATGTATTCACAAGCGTAAATAGGATATTAGCTGCATTCATTATGGCTTGCATTGTAGGTATTCCAATGGGCGTTTTAATGGGGGCATCAAAAATAGCTAGAGCCCTGTTAAATCCTTTAATAGAGTTTTATAGACCATTGCCTCCTCTAGGTTTATATACACTTTTGGTAATGTGGCTAGGTATTGGAGAAGAGTCAAAACTTGCGCTTTTATTTTTAGCAGCATTGCCGGGACTAATAATAGCTACCATTCAAGCAGTTCAAAATATTGATCCTGTTTACCTAAGAGTCGCCAAAGGTTTGGGTGCATCGAAAAAAACAATACTGTTTAATGTTTATCTTCCAGCAGCTGGTCCAACAATACTTGCAGGAATGAGAATATCACTAGGCTTTACTTATACAGTCTTAGTAGCTGCTGAAATTGTTGCGGCATCTGCAGGGATTGGTTGGATGATTTGGGATGCGGCAAAGTTTTTGTTATCAGATGTTGTGATTATGGGATTAATAGTTTTAGGCCTAACAGGAATTGGTCTTGATATATTTATGCGATTTATAGGAAGAATTTTGATGCCTTGGACCCGATATCTCGGGCCCTAGGCTTCAATTATCAAGCCAAAGTCCATTTGTCGGACAAAAAACAACCTTTATCCTTAAAGATTTTATCTAAAAAAAAAATGAAAAACATTTTGAATAAAGTGTCCAAAACTCTTTTTGGATCACTCTCTGCAATGACACTTCTAATGATGACTTTTCCCATTGAAGCATTTGCAAAACCAAAAAAAATTACAGTGGGTTATTTAAACTTAGTAAATGCTCAGTTGGTTACAAAGAATTTAGGTCTTATTCAAAAAGAAATGCCTGGTGTAGAAGTTGAGCATATCAAAGTTGGTGGTGGAGGAGACATGTTGAGAGCTATCGCCGCAAAACAAGTGGATTTTGGAGGGTTAGGTAATCCTCCTACTGCAATTGGAGTTACAAGACAACTACCAATTGATGGAATCATGGTTCTAAATATGCTTGATTTTGTAGAAGCAATGGTTGTCAGAACTGATGCAAATATAAAATCTTTCAAAGACTTAAAAGGAAAAACTGTTGCAGCTCCTTTTGGTTCCACAACTCATTACCTTTTACTGCAAGCTCTTGCTGATGAAGGAATTGATCCATCATCGATGACAATATTAGATTTAAGACCAAATGATATTGCAGCGGCTTGGGCGAGAGGGGATCTTGATGCAGCTTGGTTTTGGGAGCCTAACTTAGATAAAGCTGTAAAAAGAGGAGGTAACATTTTTATGACTTCTGGAATTATGGAAAAAAGAGGTTATCCGACTTGGGACGTTGGAGTGGTAATGAAGTCGTTCGCCAAAAAATATCCAGAATATGTTGAAAAGTTTGTTAAAGCTGAATGCGCAGGTATTGATTTCTGGATCAATAATCCTGCAAAAACTGCAAAAATAATTGCTGAAGAATTATCTTTGGATTTGGAGGATGCCACGCGAATGATGAAAGGCACAGAAATGGTTCCTTGCAAAAAACAGCTAACTTCTCAATATATGGGTACATCTGATGATATCGGAGGTTTTGCAGACACACTTGTTAAAACATCTAAGTTTCTTGTCTCCCAGAAACGTTTACCAAAACAACTTAAAAGGAAGGATTACGAAAAATTCCTTGATCCATCTTATTTAGAAAAAGTTGTGGATTAACATTTAATTCATAAAAAAGGGGGGTAAAACCCCTTTTTTTTAATACTCATTATTCACATTAGTAAATGATTTTGAAAAATAAATTTAATTTAAACTCAATCAGAGAATTATATGATGATTCAAGTTTGAGCCCAGTTGATCTTATAAATGAATGTTATGAAAGAATTGAAAAAGACTCCAAGGATAAAATATGGATTTCTCTTAGGAAAAGATCAGAGGCTATCAAAATTGCAGAATTAGTCTCAACATCATCACCAAAGAATAAACCATTATGGGGCATACCTTTTTCTGTAAAGGATAATATTGACGTTGAGGGTTTAGCAACTACAGCAGCATGTCCAAAATATTCATACTTTCCAGAACAATCTTCTCCAGTAGTACAAGCTTTAGAAAATGCTGGAGCAATTTGCCTTGGTAAAACAAATCTCGATCAGTTTGCAACTGGATTAAATGGTACTCGATCGCCTTATGGAGTTTGTACCTCAGTTTTTAATGATGAATATATATCTGGCGGTTCTAGTTCAGGTTCTGCTCTGTCAGTTGCTAAAAAACAAGTTTGTTTTTCTATTGGAACCGATACAGGTGGATCAGGACGAATACCCGCTGCTATGAATAATATTATTGGACTAAAGCCTACTAAAGGAACTTTAAGTACTAAAGGTTTCGTCCCTTGTTGTCCCAGTCTTGATTGCCCATCTGTATTTGCTTTGTCGGTAAAAGATGCTCTAGAAATAGCGCATATTGCTTTTTCTGATTCAAAAAAAGATAAAACTTTACGATATGACTTTCAAAGAGGAAATTTTCAAATTCAGAAAATTAAGGAAAGAATTAAGATAAGAGTTCCTGAAGATAAACAAAGAAATTTCTTTGGCAATAAAGAGGCAAGAAGATTATATGAAAATTTATTAGAGAAACTTCAAGAAGATGATATTGAGATTATTACGATAGATTTCTCGATGTTTTTGGAGGCAGGAAGAATGTTATTCGATGGCCCTTGGGTAGCTGAAAGATACTCCTCTCTATATAAATTCCTTACAAAAAATAAAAATGCTGTTTTAGATACAACCTTAAAGATTTTAGAAAATGGTCAAAAGTGGAGTGGTAAAGATGTTTTTGAAGCTCAAGAGAGAGTTAAAGAAATACAATATTTTTTAGAATCGGAACTAGGTTGTAATGAATTTCTAATGACACCTACAGTAGGTTTATTATGTAAAATTTCTGATCTTAAAAAAGATCCTATCGGTTCAAATAGCAACTTAGGATACTATTCATATTTCGCAAATATTTTAGATTTAAGTGGAATTTCCATACCAGCTGCTTTCTATGAAAATGGTATGCCATTTGGTGTAACTATTTTTGGTAAGGCTTTTGAAGATTCAAAAGTAGGCTTTGTTGCTGAAACTCTTCTAAAAAATTTTCCTGTTCATCAGGAATAGATTCTTTAACTAAATTTTCTACAATGAATCAAAACGTACTCACAAGAACAAAAGGTAAAGTAGTAATTGATAATATCTCAATAAGCTATTCTTCTCGCAATGAGCAAATTTATGCCTTAAAAGATATCTCTGCAACAATTAATCCCGGAGAATTTGTCTGCATATTGGGTCCTTCTGGATGCGGTAAGTCTTCACTATTAAATGGTATCGCGGGATTCGTAAATCCATCTAATGGAAAAATTTCTCTAGATAATAAGGAAATAAATAAACCAAGTCCTGAAATGGGGATGGTGTTTCAACAATATTCTTTATATCCTTGGAAAACAGTAAAAGAGAATATTTCATTTGGCCCTAGTATCAATAAAAAGGGGGATGAGTCTCCAGAAGAAATAGCTGCAAAATTTTTAGATATGATTGGCCTTTCAAAATATGCAAATCATTATCCAAATGAATTATCTGGAGGAATGCAACAAAGAGTTGGAATTGCAAGAGCATTAGCAAATTATCCCGATGTTTTATTAATGGATGAACCCTTTGGAGCACTTGACTCTCAAACAAGAATTATTATGCAGGAAAATCTTCTGAAAATCTGGAGAGAATTTAAGATAACTGTTGTTTTCGTAACTCATGATATTGATGAGGCTGTTTTTTTGGCTGATAGAATTTTATTAATGAGTACGCTCCCTGGAAAAATTAAAAGAGATTTAAAAATTGATCTTCCTCGACCAAGGGATAAAGAAACAACAGATTCAAAAAGATTTATAGAATTGAGACAAATATGCCATAGCTTAATTAGAGAGGAGAGTATAAAAGCATTTGAGAAACAAAACCAATAAAAAATTTTAAAAATTAAATTTAGAATTAGATCCTTAAAAGATTAATAGGTGAATAATTTCTAAATAACTATTAATTTTTTTTATAGTAAATTTGCTTATAAACAAGAATTATAAGCGTATGAATTCTGTGTATCATAAGTAACTTTTTTGTATAAGAAATTTGATTATTCAATATGTATGTATTTACAAAGTTTTTATTATGAAGACTTATCATCCAAATAAAAATTTATCCAAAAGATTTAATTACAAAAGGGGTAAATTTTGGAAACTAATAATTGCACTTTCCTTCGCAACATCTTTTCTAAGTCCTCAGGCTAATGCATTTCCATTCGGGAAAAAATCAGGAAAAGCGGTTTGTTCCAAAATTCATGTTGGAACGCAAGATCAAGTTATTAATACAGCAGTGGGGGGAGCTGTTGTTCGAGAATTAGAAATCTTTAAGGATAATCTTCCGACTGATGGAGAATACAAAGGCTTAAAGTACGATCTGGAATGGTCAAGTTATACCTCTGGACCTCCAATTACAAATAAAATGATTGCCAATCAAATACAAATTGGTTTGATGGGAGATTTCCCTGCAGTTATCAATTTAATAAAAGGAAGAGAGGGTAGTGGTAAGGCTAAGACTGTTTACATAGGAACATTGGCTTACAGCCCTAATGGGGCTGGGAATGCAGTTGTCGTTCCAATAAATAGTTCTGCTACTAAATTGACAGATTTAAAGGGTGGGATTGTATCTGTTCCATTTGGCTCTGCTGCTCATGGCATGGTACTAAAAGCGTTAAGTGATGCCGGTCTCGATACCAAAAGGGATGTTACTTTAATTAGTCAGGCCCCTGCTGTTGGAGGATCTGCTTTACAAAAAAATCAGATTGCAGCTCATGCTGATTTTGTTCCATTTGGAGAATTATTCCCCTTCAAAGGTTATGCTAAGAAAATTTTTGATGGAGCCCAAACAGGTGTCCCCACTTTACATGGAATAACTGTAAGGGAAGATTTCGCAAAGCAATGTCCTGAAGTTGTAACAGCTTTTATGAAGTCGGTAATTCAAGCAAATAATAAATTTCAAAAGACTCCAGAAAAGTTATCTGCGAGTATTGAAGAGTGGTCAGGCATAGATAAAGAAGTTGTTTATATGTTCTTAGGACCATCTGGACTACAACCTCTTACGCCTGAGATAAAAGAAGTTCAGTTACTTGCTTTGGAAAATAGCATTGCAGTATTAAAAGATCTTGGAAAAATTCAAGATAAATCAATACAGCCAAGTGATGTGAGAGATTGGATCGATGACTCTTTCCTAGAGGCGGCAGTCTCTGAATTAGGAACATCTGTTGATGAGCAAAGCGAAAAAGGTGCTTCTTATGTCATTACAGGGAAAGATTCATATGACTCTTCCACAATAGAAAATCCAAAAATGGCAGCCCAAATTTGGTTTGAAGGACAAAAGAAAGTTAAGAACTTTGCCTCGACTAAAAATATGCTTTTAGCATTGAACGGCAAATTTAAATCAAAGACTCCAAGCGTCCTTTTTGTTCACGACAGATTCCAGGGATGGAAGTTATTTGCTACGAATGCATTTTATGTTGATGAAGATGGAATGATTAGTTCTTTCCTATTGAAATCAGATGCAGACAAATTTGCAGAGTCAGTTAATTCTGAAGTCTTAGATTTCAAAACTCTTTCTAAAAAATATAGTTGAGTAAATTTACTTTTATTAAAACCTGAAAAAAATCAATAAACATCTCCAAATTTGGAGATGTTTTCTTTAATTAATATGTCTTCAACTAACGTTTCTTCAAAATCAAATTTTTATTTTAAATCATTTAAAAAAGAGCGATTAATGTTATGGGAATTAATTCGAATTAATTCAAAAACCTACACTAGAAAATTAATATCAATAATACTGTTTTTCTTATTATGGGAATTTTTATGTTGGATCGATTTTAACTTCATAATAAATTTTGTTTTCGTTCCTACACCTGTTGAAGTTATAAATGCTTTCATTCAATTCATTAATGATTCTCCATGGGTTCATTTCAAAGCAAGTATTCTTAGAGTTATTGGAGGTTTTATTTCTGGCTCAATATTAGGAATTTTTGTTGGATTACTAATTGGATCATCCAAGATATTAGAAGATCTTTTAGCAACTCCTTTAGAATTGTTGAGACCAATCCCTGCCGTAGCTTGGATACCATTAGCAATCTTAATGTTTCCTGATGCCGAATCAGGAATGTATTATATAACTTTTGTTGGAGCTTTTTATCCAATACTTATAAGTACTCAAAAGGCAGTAGAGAATTCTTTATCTGATCGTTTGATGATTAGAGTTGGGCAATCATTAGGTGCTAATTCTTTTCAATTATTTAAAGACATAATAGTACCAAGTTCATTACCAGGTATTAGTGCTGGTTTGGTCATTGGTATGGGTAATGCATGGTTTTGTTTAGTTACAGCTGAAATCATTGCTGGAAGATTTGGTATTGGATACAAAACGTGGGAATCTTATGTAATTTCAGAATATCCGCCCATAGTTATGGGGATGGTACTTATTGGATTAATGGGTGCCTTTTCTTCATTTATTGTTCTAAAAATAACGGATTCTTTCATGCCTTGGAGAACTATTTCAAAGGATGGCATTTGACATGATTAAAAAATCAAAAATCCAAGAAAATTATGTTTTGGTAGATAACGTTATCAAAACATTTAAAACAAACAATAAAAAAAAGATCATACTCTCAAATGTAAACTTTCAAATCAGCAAAGGAGAGTTTACATGTATTCTTGGACCATCTGGTTGTGGTAAATCGACGTTATTAGACTTGTTGGCTGGTTTTACAAAGCCAGATGAAGGATTGATTTCTGTAAGTGATGAAGTTGTTCGGAAACCTGGTCCAGAAAGAGGGTTTGTTTTTCAGAAAAATTCCTTAATTCCTTGGCAAACTTTAGAGCAAAATGTAGGTTATGGACTAAAACTTCAAAAGTTTAACAGTAAAGATATTGAAGAAAAAGTTACTAAATATTTAAAACTTGTGGGTTTGGAAAAATATCGAAAAGCTTATCCAAATCAATTGTCTGGTGGTATGCAGCAAAGGGGAAGCATCATAAGAGCATTAATAACTAATCCAAAAATAATTTTAATGGATGAACCTTTTGGAGCTGTTGATGCTCAAACAAGGAGTTTGTTGCAAGAAATGTTACTAAAGATTTGGAGGGAGTTTGAGACAACAGTCGTATTTGTAACTCATGATGTTGATGAAGCAATTTTGTTAGCAGATAGAGTAATAATCATGGGCGTAAACCCTGGTCACATTAGAGAAATTATCCCAATTAATATTCCAAGGCCTAGAAGTTTAGATTCATCTTTTCTTGAAGAATTTCAGAAAGTAAAAATAAAAATTCTTAATTTAATTAAAGAAGAAACATTGAAATTAATGCAATGATATGTATTCTCATAATTCTAGCTATCAACATAATTACATTCTCAACGCCATTTTATAAACTTTCTTCCTTAATTTTCTTAGATCCAATTGTTCTTGCTTTTTTTGTTGGTCAGCTAGCAAGGATTATTAAAATTCAAAGTAATCTTTTTTATCAAGAAATTCCTTATGAGAAATTATTGTCAATTGCAATAATTATTATGGGGAGCCAAATTCTATTAAGTAAAATACAACTTCTAAATCCTATGATGATCTTTTGGATTGTTGTTTGTATTCTTGGAACTTATTACATAAGTATTATCTTTTCAAAAATATTGGGCATTAAAAAACCTATTGCACTTTTGCTAATAGCTGGCAATTGTATATGTGGTCCAGTTGCAATAGCATTTGCCTCAAAGGTTATTAAATCAAATAAAAATGATATTTCAACAGCTTTATGGATCAATACTTTTTCAGGTTTTATTCTTGTAATTATTCTTCCCATATTAGGCAAACTACTCGAAATAAGTCCATATAACTTTGGACTATGGGCTGGATCATCAATCCAATCTACTGCGCAAGTTATTAGCAGTGCAGCAATTTATTCCGAAAATTCTCTTGAAACGGCAATTATTATTAAATCTTTGAGGATATTATTTCTGACTCCATTTTTGGTCCTCTTATCATTTAATTATAATTATCGTGAAGATATCTCTAAGAATAAATTTACTTTAGGCAAAAGCGCAATTCCCTCTTTTTTAATAAAATTTTTAATTGTAATTGCGATAGCGAATTTTTTTGATTTACTTATTTTAAATTTTTTCCAAAATAATTTTTTTATCACAAATACATTTAATTTAATATTGAGTAGTGGAAAAGTTATTTCTAAATTCTTATTATGTTTAGTTGTTTTTGAAATTAGTATAAATTTTAATATATTTAATATTAAAAATTTTGCTCCTAAACTTCAGTTATATAGTTTAATTAGTTCTTTTGTTCTATTAATACTTAGTTATAAATTCTTAGTCATTTAAGATTTAACTCTTTATAAGCATCACTTAGCAAATCCTCAAATATAATTGGATTTTTCTTTGTAGTTTGATTAAAATCTACACTGCTAGGTTCAAAATATATTTCATTCGTATAAGTATCAATCCAATCTTTCCTGATTTTCATATCAGGTATGTAATGACAATCTTTGCCAACTCTATTTCCTAAAATTGAGTTGACAATTTTTTCGCTTACTCCAGTCCATTTACTAATTTTTTGTATTGTCGAGGAAGCTGAATAAAACCAATATTTTGCACTTATAAGTGACTTTATAAATGCTTTAACGATATCTTCATTCTTCTGTAAAAACGCTTTTCTTACCAAAACACCATAATACGAAATTGGTGCGCTAATACTTTCATTTAAAATTTCAAAATCTTTTGTTGATTCTAATAAGTAATCAAATGGAGTAAAGAACGCAAATGCATCAACATTCGTTTCTTTAATGGAATTTATATTATTAATGCTGTAGTCTTTTAAGGTTACTTCTTTTCTCAAATTTTGAGATTTAAGGTTATAAAGTAAAGATCCATAAGCTGTAGATAAAAATGGAACTGCAATCGTTGAGCCTTTAGAAAATTCACCTAAAGATTTGATGTTGGAATCTCTAGGTAATATTAAATTCGAACCGCCTCCCTCAGGATTTATGCTCACAAAACTAACCAATACAATATCTTCGGCAGAATTAGTTTCCTGATTTGCTAGATGAGAAATTGCATAATCTCCTACAATACCGAAATCAAGTTCTTCAGTTTTTAGTTTTGAGATTATTGGGTAGGCAGAATTATGATTTATCCATTTAGGTGAAATGTTATCTTTTCTTTTACATTCATTAAGGAATAAATCAAATAAACAAAGTTTTTCTGGAATTATTGAAGCTAATGATGTTTGAATAGTGTCGTGTTGAACTCCAATTTTTACATCGATATTGATTTTATTATTTCTATCTATATTATTTAAATAAATTTTCTGAAATGGTAAAAAATTATCCTTATAGGTCAGATTATTGTGGTGAGGAATATCTTTCCTAAATAAAGATTCCTGAACTTCATCTACAGATTTTGAAGATAATTCAACTAATAGTTCAAGTAAATTACTAAAGTTTTTTAGATTATTATTTTCATTACCTTTATTGAAAATAAGATACTTTGTATAAGGGATAAAAAGTTCATCTAACTTTATAATCTCGATGCCCTCTAGATTTTCCCTCTCGAATATATTTAAAGTAGTAATAGCTAACCAATCGCTATTTTTAGTTAATGAATTAATTAAGGCAGAGCTTACAAATTTCTTGTTATCGAAATCTTCAAATTTATAACCTGCTATCCCTAATCTATTTTCAATAATTGAGTAATCATCTGAATTTTTTTCAGGAAATAATATTTTTTCATTCTTAATACTTTCTAAATTTGAGAAATCTAATGATCTATTGGTTGAATTTTTCTTTAGGAGAACTATTTCATTTGGGAAGCAAGGAATAGAATTTGTATTTAAGCCGGAAGATTCTGAAGAAACTATTCCAAAGGAATTATAAGTATTATTGACTTTTTCCAATATCTCTTTTTCAGAAAAGCATGAAAAATAATTAATCTTAATTAATTCTTTCAAAGAATCTTCGAAAATTAAAATTAATTTGCTTATAAGATTTTCTTGTGTATTGACGTTGAAGAATAAATTTAATTTTTCTTGCTGGTGTTTTTCTTCATTTAATTTTTCTTGCAATAATGATATTTCTTCAAATATTTTTATGCATGCTTTTTTCGTTTCTAATCCTGCTTTGGTTAATTCCAACTTGTTTTGAGATCTTTTGAATAATTCAACTTTGAGTGATTTTTCAAGAGATTTAATTTTTATAGAAACTGCAGGTTGACTAAGATGTAATTTTTTCGCAGCCTTTGAAAAGTTTAGATGTTCTGAAACTTCAAAAAATACTTTTAGTTGAGATAACTCCATCTACCTACCTTATTACATATATGATGATATTAAATAAGAGGTTTTTATGTATCTAATTACACATATTTTTTATACTCAATTTAGAGATTTTTAATCATTCTGGATTTTTTTGATTAGGTTTGAATTTAAATTAACCTATAAAATTATTTAATAGCGCAATAGTTTCTATAAATACCTAAAACCGAGATATATCATAGTTTTTCGGATATAATAGAAGGTATAAAATAACGAAGTTACCCATGGAAATAATTAATCTTGAAGTTGATTTCTTGGTAGTTGGAGGAGGTACTGCAGGATGTATGGCTGCTGTCAAGGCTAAGCAAAAATCACCAGATTCATCCGTCCTTGTTTTAGAGAAAGCGAATATCAGAAGAAGTGGGGCAATTGCTATGGGAATGGATGGTGTTAATACTGCTGTTATCCCTGGAAATTCCACTCCCGAACAATACGTCAGAGAAATAACAATAGCAAATGATGGAATTTTAGATCAGTCAGCTGTGCACAAAACTGGACTTTTAGGTTTTGATGTTATCCAAGAACTTGAAGAATGGGGAGTAAAATTTCAAAAAGATAATGAGGGTAAATATGATTTAAAACAAGTTCATAGAGTTGGGAAGTATGTTTTACCCATGCCAGAGGGAAAGGATTTGAAGAAAATATTATCTCGACAAGTTAAACGGAATAAAATAAAAGTTATCAATAGAGTTATGGCGACTCGTGTTTTAACTCAGAATGGAAGAGCAATAGGCATTACCGGATTAGATGTGAGAAGTGGTGACATGTATGTCATAAAATCAAAGGCAATTTTACTATGTACTGGGGCGTGCGGAAGATTAGGTTTACCTGCTTCAGGATATTTATATGGTACTTATGAAAATCCTACTAATGCAGGTGATGGATATTCTATGGCTTATCAAGCTGGTGCAAAATTATCTAATATAGAGTGCTTCCAGATAAATCCACTTATTAAGGACTATAACGGCCCTGCATGTGCTTATGTAGCAAGCCCCTTTGGAGCTTATACAGCTAATGCATCTGGCAATAGATTCATAAGTTGTGATTATTGGAGTGGTCAAATGATGTTAGAAGTTTGGAGAGAGCTGAATTCGGGACAAGGGCCAGTTCATTTAAAAATGTATCATCTCGATGAATCTACAATATCTGAAATTGAAACAATATTATTTGATAATGAGAGACCTAGTAGAGAGAGATTTCACGCTGGAAGAGGAGAAAACTACAGGAGAGATGGAGTTGAGATGAATATCTCAGAAATAGGTTTATGTAGTGGACATTCTGCTTCAGGTGTTCAAGTTGATGAATTTATGAGAACGAGCATCCCTGGACTGTATGCGGCTGGTGATATGGCAAATGTTCCACACAACTATATGATTGGAGCTTTTGTTTCTGGAAGAGTTGCTGCAGAACATGCTATGGATTACATAAAAGATATAGATCATGGTGATGTTGATTCAGATTTTATTAATACTGAGAAAGAGAGATTATTAGCTCCTTTAAATAATCCAAATGGAATTCCTCATACACAGGTTGAATATAAACTTAGAAGGTTTGTAAATGATTATTTACAGCCTCCAAAGTCTCCAAAAAATATGAAAATTGGTTTGGAAAAATTCATAGACTATAAAAATGTTATAGATGAATTAGGAGCAAGAGATCCTCATGAATTGATGAGATGTATGGAGATTCATTTTATAAGAGATTGCGCTGAAATGGCTGCCAAAGCATCGCTCTACAGGACTGAAAGTCGATGGGGACTTTATCATTATCGATTAGATTTTCCAAACAGGAATGATGAAGAGTGGATGTGCAACACCATTATCAAAAAAAGTCTTGACAATAATGAAATGACCATCTTCAAAGAAGATTTAAAACCCTATTTATTTGATGTCAATTTAAATGAGGAAAAATATGACGTTTCTGTCGCTTAAATCATTTCTTCAAAAATAAAAAATTTCTTTTAATAACTAATTATGGCCTTAACTAGCAACCGAGTAGACGTCCCAGTAATAGTCGATGAAAGTAAATGTCTCGATAAATGTAAAGCCTGTATAGAAGTATGTCCCTTAGATGTACTTGCAAAAAATCCAGATACAGGAAAAGCATATATGAAGTATGATGAATGTTGGTTTTGTTTACCCTGTGAAAAGGAATGTCCGGTGGGAGCAATAACTGTTCAAATTCCATTTCTTCTTAGATAATTGTGAAATTTAACCAATCTCTACAATCTGAAATTGATCTTTTAGATGAAGAAGTTCAAGAAATGGTTGAAATGCTTTCCTCCGATGATGAAGGAGATAGACTTGTAGCTGCAGTAAATTTACAACAGGAATGCGATGAAGATACGATCCCTTTTTTGATTCACGCTCTCGAAGACCCTTCCTCTTCAGTTCAACTTATTGCTGTCACTACACTTTGGGAAATGGCAAATGCTAAAGCTGTTTTACCATTGCTGGAATGTATAAACAGTAAAAGAGATAAAAAAGTAAGTGATGAAGCATGTAGTGCTCTTAAAGAATTAATAAATCAAGATCATTTACTTAAGTTATTAGACTATTTGGAGAGTGACGATGAATTACAGATAATTTATGTTTTAATTTTATTGAGAAAAATTCATGATGTTCAGGCATTACCCTCAATTAGCCCCTATTTGTCTTCAGAGAATAAAAATATACGAAAAGAGGCTGTTATTACGCTTAGATATCTTAATCAATTAACCCATTTTACCCCAGCAAACACCCTTGCTGATGACCCTGATCAAGAAGTAAGAAAGGAAACAATGTTAACTCTTGGAAATTTTAGAGAAGATTGTATTGTTTCAATATTGTGTAATTCTCTAGAAAATGATGAGTCTTGGGAAGTAAGACGAAATGCAGCCATCGCATTAGAAATGCATGCGGATAATTCTTCTTCTAAATCTCTTTCTTCTGCTATTTCGGACTTGCATTGGCAGGTAAGGAAGTTTTCAATGAGAGCTCTTACAAAAGTACTATCCGAGGAATATTTAGGGGAAATAGTGAAATTACTTTGTGACGATTATTCAGATGTGAGAAAAGAAGCTGCTATCGCTTTGGGTTTATTAGGATCTAAAAAGGCAATACCACCTTTAAAACAATCATTAGATGATGCTGATATTGAAGTAAGAATTCAATCTCAAAAAGCTTTAGAAAAATTGAATGTATGAGTAATTCAAATGAGGATAATAAAGAAAATGAGGCTAGACAGAATCAAGTAAAAGAATATTTAAAATCTCTAGAATTTAGAGAAATTTATGGTGATCTAATCTCATCTTGCGTTGTGAGGAATATAAGAGTTGTTGGAGATTATTTATATTTGAAGTTATTTCTTGGATCAGATCAAATTAAATTAAAAAAAATAATTGAGAATAAACTAAAAATTTTTTCATGGGCGAAAAAAGTATATTTAGATCTCAAATTTATTGAAGGAGTTAAAAGGACAATTGCTATTGGTAGTGGAAAAGGTGGAGTAGGTAAATCTTCTGTGACTGTTGGCCTTGCATTAAATTTAAAAAAAAGAGGTTTTAAAGTAGGTATTTTAGATGCCGATGTTTATGGACCTAATATCCCTAATATTGTTGGATTGAGTAAACAAGACGTATCGACTAAGGAGGAAAATGGAAAAGTCAAATTTATTGCATTAGATCATGAAGACTTAAAAATAATGTCTGTTGCAATGCTTGCAAAATCAAATCAATCACTTGCATGGAGAGGTCCGATATTAACAAGATTACTAAATCAGTTTTTGTATCAAGTTGATTGGGGTGAATTAGACTTCTTGCTTATCGATCTACCTCCAGGTACAGGCGATACTCAGATAACTCTTCTTCAAGATAGTCCAATAGTTGGGGTGATTTTAGTTACTTTGCCAGGTTCATCATCTTATTCTGATTTAATAAGAACAACGTCTATGTATGAAAATTTTGGAATGCCAATTTATGGATTAATTGAAAATATGTCTTTCTATAAATGCCCTTGCTGTTCTCATGAGGAAAAGTTATTTATGGACGAAACGATGCCAAATGAAACCATTAAAAGTAAATACAGTCTTTTAACAAGTTTGCCCATTATCAATACAAAATTACGTATTGAGGGCATAAATCTATTTTTAAAAAAAGAAAATAGCAAGTATTTCGATAACGTATGTTCATTAATTGAGGAAAAGGCAAATTTTTAAAATGATTAATTCTCTTCAATCAAAATTTAAATTAATTTCAATAATATGTATTTAAAAATAATGTATAGAAAGAAATTCAGTCTTATCTTACCCAACTTAATAAAAGAAAATTTAAATTAAATTTCAAGTGAACTTGTCATCTAAAAAACTATGAAAAAGATTTTAGTTGTAATTCTCCTTTTTATTACTTCTTGTAGTACTAAAGATGAACTATCCATTACTAATGAAAATAAATTGTTTTCTGTAACTAAAGAAACTGCTGTTCGTGTTTGTGGAGGTAAATCAAGATTGATTGAAAGTAAAAATGAGGAAATAATCAAAGTAGAAATTAAGGATTCTTCGAGTACTAAAAAAGAAAAATTTGTTCAATTTACTTTTGTTGAAACTGATAGAAAAGGAGGCAAATATAGAATTGTTAATTGTTATCCAAATAAAGATCCTCAAAAATCGATAGTTAAAACATTAACTACTAGTTATAAGCTTAATTAGATTGTTAGGAGAAGATGTATTCTTTTAATGTTTAGATGAATAACTAAAAATAAGCAAAAAACGAAAAAAGAAATATCTTTACTAGAAATCAAGGTCAATTAAACATGTTTAGCGTAATAAGCTCCTTTTTTATGAGAGTAATATTACTGATTCTTTTGTTATTAAGGTATTAGGCTATAACTTTGGAATTAATTTATTACTACAACAAACAAGAGCCTAGTGAGGAGCCTGTGACTGGAAAATCTTCAGAAGAAGGTATGCAATAAACTAAATTAAAACCTTAGCATAAGCATGATGCCAATTAGGAGGCTGAGAAGTCTTGACAGCATGATTATGGTTCAACCCAAACCTATGTTTTCCATAACAGGAGATGTCCATGGAGAATGGCTCTAGATAACTAAGAGTACTCAATGAGATTAAGTTGCTTGGTAGAGATAATTATTTAAGAGCACTTAATAAAATATCTTTCAAAATGCTGATTATCTAGTAAAAAAAGTTTTTCAAGAATCGCTCTATAGTTTTCATCTTCTTTTAAAAGTCTTTCAGTTCTATCAATCAAAGTTTCTGATGATGTGTTCATAGATAAAATGTTCCTAATTAAATGTGATGACTGTGAAATTTAAGATTTAAATTTATTAATTATTCTTCTAACTTCTCATCGGTTTTCAGGGTCATGTAAATCCCAAAATAGTGTTCTTACACTAAGTTACCGATATATATTATAGCATATTCTACTGTATATAGTGATACTAATAAAGCAGTCATAGCAATGATTTTGAATAAGTTTAATAGTAAAAAGAAAGTAAGGATTTATCTAGCCGCGACAATGGGATATGGTCTTGGTTCTGATGATCTAGAAGAACTTTCTTATTACAATAAGATTAGAAAAGATATGGAAGAAATGAAGAAAGATTCAGTGAAAAAAGGGATTCCACTATCTTTTGAAATTAACCAAGAAAAAGATAACTGAATTTAAATACTTTTTTATTAATTGATGGGAGTTTGATGTTTATTGGATTACCTTTATTGATGATTTTTAAGAGTAAAAAACTAATAATTAATACTTAACTTATTAAAGAGTTTATTTACTTCAGGATCACTAAATGGTCTCTTCGGTTTGTTTTGTTATACCGCTATTTTCGCCATTAACCCTAATTCCACGACCAAAATTAGTGCAGATTTTTTTTCTTAAATCTTTTACTCAAGTAGTGCTGTTAGCACTAGTCATTTTAAAAGTGTAATTAGTGCAGAATTATTATATTGTCGACATATCTAGATACATCTGGCTATAAGTTAATCTTTCCTTATTCCTTTTAATTTTCTTTCGTAGCAATGCTTTTGGTCATGCCCTCGTCGGGACTTGAACCCGAGACCTCTCCCTTACCAAGGGAGTGCTCTACCGCTGAGCTACAAGGGCAATTTTAAAGTGGGCCGGGTTGGATTTGAACCAACGTAGGCAGAGCCAGCGGATTTACAGTCCGCCCCCTTTAACCACTCGGGCACCGACCCCCACTAATTGAACTTATCAGTTAATGGACACTTTGTGTGAAATTGTTTTGGTTTTTTTGTTTCTTTCTAGATAGCATTTGTAAAGAAAAGACTTTATTGACGATGAATATTTTATTGATAAATGGACCAAATCTAAATCTTTTGGGCACTAGAGAACCTGAAATATATGGTAATAAAACATTGAGTGATATAGAAAAAGATTTAATTAAAGTTGCTAAAGAAAAAAGTATTAATCTTGAATGTTTTCAGAGTAATCACGAAGGAGAAATAGTAGATAAAATTCAGGAGTCTGTAAAAAGTATCCAAGGTATTCTTATAAATGCTGGTGCTTTTACCCATACCTCGATTTCTATTCGTGATGCTTTAATTGGATCGAAAATACCTTTTGTAGAGTTACATATTTCAAATATTTTCAGTAGAGAAGATTTTCGTAAAGAATCTTTTCTTACAGATAAAGCTATAGGAATTATTAGTGGATTCGGCATATCAAGTTATTCCTTAGCTCTTGAAGGAATCATTGGATATTTGAGTATTAAAGATTAAATGCTAATCGATTTTAAGAGGCCCACTTCTCATATTAAATATTTATCTTCATTTACCTCAGATGCGTGGATCAAACTCGCATTATCTAATCCAATAGATATTCTTATTGACCATGCTCATTGTGAAAGAAAAGCAGCAGGAGTAGCTATTCAATTGATGTTTAGATATCCATCAGAACCAAATCTGGCAGAAGTTTTAAGTCCAATAGCGAGAGAGGAATTAGAGCATTTTGAAAAAATACTTTATTTTTTAAAGGATCTTGGACATTCTCTTGAATCTTTAAAACCGCCTCCATATGGAGCTGAATTGTCCAAGCATATAAGAAAGGAAGAGCCTAATAGAATGCTTGATAGTTTCTTAATAGCAGGACTTATTGAAGCAAGAAGTCATGAAAGATTAAGCTTGCTTGCGCTGAATTATGAAGATAAATCGTTTAAATCCCTTTATGAATCTCTGCTAGAGAGTGAGGCAAGACATTTTGGAGTTTACTGGAAACTAGCGCAAACTAAATTCTCTAAAAATCAAACTTTTAAAAGGTTAGAGGAATTGTCTGAAATTGAGTCAGCAATACTGACTGAAACTTTTATATTGCCAAGGGTACATAGCTAAAGTTAATAAAATAAAAATGATAATAAAAAAGTTCTTAAGTTTACTTAATCCATATAAAACTGATTTGCCAACATTCACCATCGTTGGCGTGGGCCCTGGAGATCCTTCGCTTTTAACAATTGCTGCTGTGGATGCAATAAAAAAAGCGAAAGTTATAGTTTTCCCAATATCAAATGATAATAAAAAGAGTTTTGCTGCGGAAATAGTCAAGAAATACACCAAATTTAAAAAAAATATCCCTATCATCTTTCCAATGGCTAGGAAGGATTTTGATCCAGATGAAATATGGTCTAATGCTGTAGAAAAAATTGTGAAATTTATACAAAATGGCGAATCAGTTGTTTTACTTTGTCTTGGAGATACTTCACTATTTGCAAGTTCTTCTAATATCTTGAGGTTAATAAAAAATAATCATGCTGAAATTATTACCAAAACCATACCTGGTATTTCCTCTATTTCAGCAGCAGCAGCTTTGAATGATTTTGATTTAGTAAAAAAAGGCGAGACATTGATCATCAAAGAATGCTCTTCTTCAGAATCTGAATTAACAACCTTGATTAGGGAAAGTAAGGCAAATAAAACGGTATTGGCCATTATGAAAGTTGGCAAAAGATGGAATTTAGTCAGGGAAATTTTGAAAAAAGAGGATATCATTAATACAACATTAATAGCTTTAAGTGTTGGGATGCCAGATCAAATTATTCAATATGCATCACAATATAAAAAGGAATTTATGCCTTATTTTTCTTTGATTTTAATAAGATTCGATTAATGTATAAAAAAGAAAAATTAGTTGAAAATCAATTTACGTGGCCAATATGTAAGGATCTATTATTTCTTGTTCTTGAAGATAAGGTTAGTGATGTATTTGTTTGTGAATTAGTTTGGGAAAGACTTTTTTATACTAGAGAAACAACCTTAAATGATTGGTCCTTTAGCGCATTAACTCCTTCTTATTGGTCAGAAAAATTTGAAAAAGCTCCTCAAATCATTTCAGAGCGACCAGCCTCAGTACATTTGACTCGATCAATTCCAAAACACTATAAACAGGGATTGAAAAATTTTCTTAATTTTAAAGGTTATAAAATTAATGAACTCTTTCCAAGAAAAACTAGAAGAGCGACGGCAGTAAATTGGTTAATTTATTGGGCGATAGAAAATGATTGTTTTTCAGAAGATAGTGGATTAATGCCAAGTCCAAGTTCACCTCCGGCTAATCCAGTTAAAGGACATTTTGGCGATCCAGAAATTAAATAAGTTTTTTTGAATAAAGTAAATGATTCTATTAAAGGTATAGTTGTAATGGATACTACTTTCTTTGGAGAGAAGAATTGATTCTTCCTACAATAGCAATTATCGGAAGACCGAACGTTGGGAAATCTACCTTAGTTAATCGTCTTTGCCAAAGTAATGATGCAATAGTATTTGATAAGCCTGGTGTTACAAGAGATAGAACTTATCAAAATGCTTCATGGGGAGGTAAGGAATTTCAAATAGTTGATACTGGAGGTTTAGTTTTTGATGATGATAGTGAATTTCTCCCAGAGATAAGGACACAAGTCTTCTTGGCTCTAGAAGAGGCTTCACTTGCGTTACTGGTGGTAGATGGAAATCAAGGCGTTACTGATGGTGATTTATCAATAGCAAAATGGTTAAGAAACTCAAGCTGCAAAACAATTGTTGCTGTTAATAAATGCGAATCGACTACTTTAGGAATATCCCTAGCTTCAGAGTTCTGGAAATTAGGATTGGGAGAACCTAACCCTGTTTCAGCTATTCATGGTTCAGGTACTGGAGATCTTTTAGATCTCGTGATTGGCGAACTCCCTGAAAATAATATCCAGGATGATGAAGAAAAGATAATGATGTCAATTATTGGTAGGCCTAATGTTGGTAAATCTAGTTTGTTAAATTCAATCTGTGGAGAAAAAAGAGCAATAGTTAGTGATATTAGTGGTACGACAACTGATTCAATAGATACACTTATTAAAAAAGGTGATAATCATTGGAAAATTATTGATACTGCAGGGATTAGAAGAAAGAAAAATGTTAAATATGGTACTGAATTCTTTGGTATAAATAGGGCTTTTAAATCTATAGATAGAAGTGATGTTTGTGTTTTAGTTATAGATGCTATAGATGGAGTAACTGATCAAGACCAGAAGCTGGCTGGGCGCATAGAAGAACAAGGCAGAGCTTGTATAATTGTTGTTAATAAATGGGATCTTGTAGAAAAAACTAGTTCAACAATTTATCAAGTAGAAAAAGAACTTAGATCTAAACTTTATTTTTTACACTGGTCAAAAATGATTTTTATATCTGCCCTAACGGGTCAAAGAGTTGAGAATATTTTTGAGCATGCTCTTAATGCTGTAAATCAACATAGAAGAAGAGTTACAACATCTGTAGTTAATGAAGTGCTTAAAGAATCAATCAGTTGGAAAAGTCCTCCAACGAAGAGAAGCGGCAAGCAAGGTAGGCTTTATTACGGTACTCAAGTAAAGAACAAACCTCCCACTTTTACTCTTTTTGTAAATGACCCTAAATTATTCGGAATCACTTATAGGAGATATATTGAAAAACAAATTAGAGTAAATTTAGGCTTTGAAGGCACACCCATCCTTTTACTTTGGAGAGGAAAACAGCAAAGAGCTTTAAATAAAGAAGTCGAAAGAGAAAATATTGAGTTAATTCAAAAAGATTAATGAATTTGCTAACCAAATTTTCTGTTGGTCAATACGTTCATGGTAATAGAAGTTGGCTAAGAATTATAGATAGTAGATTAAAAATAATTATCGTAATGATATTTTTAATCACTCCAATCTGGGCAGGTCCAATATGGAGATTGAGTTTAGTTGGTTTTTTACTATTAATTACTTTTTTTAGTTTATTGCCATCTAGAGTATGGTGGCGATCATTATTTTTTCTCTCATGCTTGTCACTTTTGATTGGGTGTATATCAATACTTGCCTCTTCTGATATTCAATCTCTTGATGGCTACTTGAGAAATCCCAATGAGTTGCAAGTAGTATTGGAAAGCCAAAAAGAATGGAATATTTTGCGAATTCCTGCGCAGAAGATATGGTTTATTAATTTTGGTCCCTACAACTTATCAAGAAAAGCCTTTGAACTAGGAATAAAAACCTCCACTTTGATATTTACCGTTATTCATAGTGTGAATTTGATGCTTTTAACCACATTGCAGGAAGACATTGTATGGGGATTAAGTTGGTTTATGTATCCATTAAGAAAGATTGGATTGCCAACTACTAAGTGGCTTTTTCAGTTGTTAATCGCATTACGTTTTATTCCTCTAGTGCAGGAAGAACTTCAAAATATCATTAAAGCAGTGTCAGTTAGATCAATAAATTTTCGAAATTTAGGATTAAAGAAATCTTTTAATGTTTTGTTAATCTTAGTGGAAAGGTTATTTCAAAATATATTTTTGAGAATTGATCATGGAGCAGAATCATTACTCTCAAAAAAAAATATTATTATTAAAACCAACAGATTTAGAACTCTTTACCCTTCAAAATCACTCAATGTAATTGTTAATACATTATCGATTTTTTTTATTTGCATAGCAATTTTTCTTAGAAAACTGTATGGTGCATTATAAATAACACAATATTTAGGTTTGAGTTCTGAGCGTTATTTAAACCATCCAACATTTGGTATGTTGTACCAAGTTTCTCCTGGAAATGATGGGAGAGATATTTATGCTACTTTATACGCCCAAAAAATGTTTTTTTTGGTAGAAGTTAGACAGAGAGAAGTTTTTTTTGAAGTTATACCTTACTTAGATGCTCGTAATCAGGCGGAATTAAACCTTCAAAAAGCTAGAAGAAAAGGATCTGAAGAACTATCTAAATGGGAGAATTTATTTACGCAAACTTTCTTATAAAAGGTGAACCCTGCAAATTATTTAGAAATAAAAAATAAAATACCTTCAAATGTAAATATTCTTGCGGTAAGTAAAGGCTTTAAAAGTCAAGAAATCAAGACTATTCAAAATATAGGTCAGAACGATTTTGGTGAAAGTAAGGTTCAAGAGGCGCTTGAAAAACAATTAAACTTAAAAGATCATAAACAAATAAATTGGCACTTTATTGGAAGAATACAAAGTAATAAAATAAGAAAAATAGTTCAAAATTTTAAATATATTCATTCAGTAGATTCATTTGAAAAGTTGCAAAAGATTTCTAATATTTCACGTGAAGAGAAGAAAAATCCATTAATAATGTTGCAGGTTAAGTTGAGTGATGACCCTACTAAAGGAGGTTTTAATCCTGAATTTTTAATTTTGAAATGGAGAGAAATTCAAGAGTTGAAAAATATTTCATTAACCGGTTTGATGACTATTAATCCTAAAGGACTTAGCTCTAAAGAAAATTCAGGGTTGTTCAAAAAATGTCGTGCTCTCGCTGATTCTCTACAACTACCAGATTGTTCTATGGGGATGTCAGGTGATTGGGAGGAAGCTATAGACGCTGGATCAACGTGGGTAAGATTAGGATCATTGATTTTTGGAGGTAGATCTTAATTAGATATTTTTATAAAAATCTTATCTATAAACTTGCAGTAAAGTTCAACTAACGTTATTTAAGTATAGGTAGTTTATTCATTTAAAAAATGGATCTATTACTCAAGGTTCTTAAACCTTAGTAATCAATTTCAAGAGGATTTAAAAGGTGTCACTTATTTCTAGATTAAAGGCAGTTGTTGCAGGGGATGAGTATCTCGATGATGATTTTGATGACTTGGATTATCCTTCAGAGGATGAATTAAATGATATTAATAATTTCAAACAAAATCCAAAGAATGCAAATGCCCTTGCTAATTCTAATCCATTCGATTTTATGAATAACGACAGATCATCAAAAGTAGTTGGTATGCCTGGAATCTCAAATTCATCTTCAGAAGTAAGCTTAATGGAACCAAGAAGTTTTGATGAGATGCCTAAAGCGATACAAGCATTAAGAGAAAGAAAAACTGTAATTCTCAATTTAACTATGATGGATCCTGATCAAGCTCAAAGAGCGGTTGATTTTATTGCTGGGGGCACATATGCAATTGATGGACATCAAGAAAGAGTCGGGGAAAGTATTTTTCTTTTTGCTCCAAGTTGTGTAAATGTAACTAGTTCTTCCCCAGAAGAAGCTTCTCCTTCTTCTGTGTCTACAGAAAACACACCACAATATAGCCTTGGCAAAAATACTACTCCTGAACCAGCATGGGGGGATTCTAAATTAAGTGCTTATTCATGATTAATCTGTGACAGATAAAATTGCGATTATTGGTTTTGGAAATATTGCAAGTGCTATAGTTACCCCTCTATTAGATAACAAATTAATTCAGCCAGAGAATGTTTTTTGTGTTGTAAAAACCGAAAAAAGTTTAGAAAACATAAGAAAAAATTATAAACATAATATAAACGTTTATAAATCAGGTTCTAAAGAGTCAAAAATAATTTGGGATTGTCAATATAAACTTCTTTCGATAAAACCCCAACAATTAAATGATATAAGTGAGGCCCATCATATTCAAAATAAGGAAAATTTAATAGTTTCAATTCTTGCAGGGGTTTCAATAAATAGACTTACTCAAAAGTTTCCTAACCATAAATGTGTGAGGGTGGTTACAAATATTCCAATAACTATTGGAAAAGGTTTAACTGGGATTTCTTGGGGAGAAGAAATTACGGAAGATCAGAAACAATTTACAAAAACATTATTTGAAAATACTAGTAGAATTTATGAATTTACTGAAGATTACCTTGATATATTTTTAGCTTTAACTTCATCAGGTCCTGCAATTATTGCTTTAATTATAGAAGCATTAAGTGATGGAGGATTAAGTGGGGGATTACCAAAAATAATTTCAGAGGAACTTGTCATGGAAATGATACTAGGGACTATTTGTCTAATAAAGGAAAATAAACTTACTACTTCTGAGCTTAAAAATTTAGTAACCTCTCCAGGTGGAACAACTATTTCTGCTTTAAGGGTTTTAGAAAAAAAGAGTGTAAGGTCAGCATTAATGGAATCAATAGTTTCAGCTAGTAATCGAAGTAAAGAGTTTCGTTAGATTTTTCAATTATCTTTTAAGTTAAAATAAACTTCTTCAAGAGAATTTATATTTTTAGCAATTGTGTATCTCTCAATTATACGTTCTCTAGCTTTTTCTCCAAGATCTTTTGTAAATGAAGGGTGTTCTACAAGAATTGGGATTATAGTTTTTAATTGTGAAGCCACATTATCAGTTGAAATTACAATTCCTGCTCCATTATCTAAAACTTCACCATCAGCTCCGGCATCTGTAGCTACACAAGCAGTACCAGCAGACATTGCCTCTAAAAGTGATAATGATAAACCTTCTACTAAGCTTGGTAAGAAAAATACTTCTGCTATTTGCATTATTGCTACCCTAGTTTCTAAATCTAATTCGGCACCCCACCAAATTAATTTCTCATTACCAAGGTTAGAAAAACTATTTTCAAGTGTTGGCTTCATTGGTCCATCGCCAACAATAACTAATTTGCAATTTTGAGTTTTTGTTTGGCGCCAAGAACGTAAAAGTGCCTCGATATTTTTCTCATTTGCAATCCTTCCCATATATAAAAAGATTCTTTCATTTCCAAGTTTGTTTTTTACCCGATCATATTTTTTACTTTTTTTGCAAAAAGGTCTCCAAATATTTTCATCTACGCTGTTTGGAATAATTATTTGTTTTTCTTGAGGTACTCCTAATTTCTCAAGAAAAATTTTTTGAGGTTCAGAAAAAATAATTATTTTATCGAACTTTGCTAAAGAGGGAGCATAAAGCTGATATGTTAATTGTTGAGTGCTCGCAGTTAGATTTCTATTTTTTGCATCAAATGGTGGATGAAATGTTCCTATAAGAGGAACATTAATTTTATTACAAAGCTCTGGAAGTCTAAAGTCTAAAGGAGATAAAGTTAGGCTTGCATGTACTATGTCAGGTTTTAATCTTTCCAATGATAGCCTTAGCTCTTTTTCTGCCCTTGGCGAGGGTATTGTATAAACTTGAGATTTAATTAAATATGGGAGACTTACATCAGGATCATTTGCAAGAAATAATGGGTTTGATGAATTTGAACTAGAGGGATTGTCGAAATGAATAAAACTAATTTTATGCCCTCTGGCCTTTAATTCCTTAGTAGTTGAATTACCGTAAGTTACATTTCCACAAAAAGGGGATTTTTTTCCCAACCAAGCAATATGAACCAAATTAATTAAATTAACTATTTATTAAGTTAACAGGCAATGGTGCCTTGATCAGATTTTTTAAATTTTTCAATGCTTCATGAAAATGCTAACTATATATTTCTCTCAACATTTTTAGTGAAGATAGCTCCTTCTCTAATTGAGTAGAGATCCATGTCTCAATAATGAATAATATTTTAAGCCAGACTTTTTTGGGACCCAATAACTCTCCATTAGATTTTATTGGTAATTCTGGGAAAAGAAGTCTCTGTAATAGAGCAACTTCAGATGCATTTATTTTTAGATTGCTTTGAGAATCTTCTATGGATGAAAACCCTTCACTTGGCAAATAATAACAACTCCATTCCCAATTTCCTAAAGGTGGAATAATAGGTTCTCCAGTTTTACAACAATGATGAATTGGTAAATTAATACCCCCGATGGCTAATAGATGGATTAAAGATTGAATACTCATTGAGAGCATTTTAATATCTTCTTCTTGAGGCTCTTTATATAAATAAATCCTATCAAGATGAGCAAGAACGCAAGATAAATAGTCTTGTTGCTTGTCATTATTACCTACTAATAAAAATGTTAATTCAGTTATTGCTTGTGCGGCTGCAAGACATTCAATATTTTTTCCTAGACCAGCATAGCTTTTTAATATTTTAATTTGACGGACAGATTTAAGATTTCTTTTTCCAAAAATCTGCAGACTTAAATATGTTATAGGAGTAGCTGCGGCAAGACTACTTTTAGGACGCCTAGCACCAGGTACCGCTAATCTAACAATCCCTTGCTCATCGGTAAGGATAGTTATTAATCTATCATTTTCGCCTAATGGAGAAGCTTTAATACAGAGACCTTTTAGTCTGCACTCACGAGAACCAGACATTTAAATAACGTTTACTTCCTCAAAAATTTCACAAAAATTGGAAGTTCCCACGCAACTAATTCCATTATCAAACAAATCAATTACTTGCATCAGTTTTTTTATGCCACCTACAACTTTGATTTGATTTTGTGAGCCTATTATTTTTAGTATTTCGTGGACATCATTAGATGTAAGAGGAGACCCAAACCCGTCCCCGAATTGATAATTTTTTATTCCTAATTCCAAACATATTTCTATCGCATTAATAAAAACTTCTTCTTGTAGTTTTGATTTATTTATGATTATTGAGACTGGTAATCCAGATAATTTAACTTGCTCAATTTCAGCAGCGAAAGTTTCTAAATTTTTTTTGGTTAAATTGATAAAGTTTGGGATATATTCAATTCCTTTTGCACCCTTATCTTTTGCAAAACAAACTAATTCTTCAATAAATGTAACGGGTAAATCTGCTAAAGGGTAAGAAATAAGTATGTTTATATCCGCACTGTGATTACCCAAACAATTTTTAAGATCAGTTAAATAATTTAGTGAAGTAGAAATATTTTTGATATTGTATTTTCTGATTAAATCGCAATTCACACAGAAATCTTCCCAGGATAGATAAGGGTTAATAATAATCGCATGAATTTTCTCGTTTAATTGATATTCAATATTGGGCATTTAAAACTTATTTAGATTGAATCAGTCCATAACCTCCATGATTCCTTTTATATATAACTTGAAGTTCATTATTTTTCTTGTTTCGAAAAACATAAAAATCATGATCAATTAGATCTAATTGTTTTCTTGCTTCGTCTGATGAAATTGGAGTCATTTCAAAGTATTTATTTTTAATAGATGGCTCAGGCAGACTTGCTTCAGTTCCCTTTTCAAAAAAAGCTTTATCTAAAAATCCTGATTCCATACTTTCAATTGGTAAAGACTCTTTATTTTTAAATTGATTGTGATGAGTTGTTTTATTGTTTCTTTCTTTGTATTTACGTAATTTTCTACAGAGTTTATTTGAAACTAGATCGATGCTTGAATATAAATTTTCAGTTTTTTCCTCAGCTCTAATTACGGTACCATTTGCAAAAATTGTAACTTCTGCAGTTTGGAACGAGACTCTTGGGTTCTTTTCTATTGAAAGGTGTATGTCGGCTTCTTTAACGATATCTTTATAGTGATGAGTTGCTTTTTCTATCTTTGCCTCAGTATATTCTTTTAACGCTCCAGTGAGCTCAAGATTCTTTCCATGGATTAAAATTTTCATAACAAATCTAAAAATATTTACTTACTTTCTAAATCTACTTAAATATGGTTAATAGAACAGCAATAATTAAACAACCTGATAATATTTCTTTTTTCAATGATGTTTATAAATTACAAAAAGAATATCAGGAGGCATTGATTTTAGATAACTCTAACCCTGATTTTATTTGGATAGGTGAGCATCAACTCTGTTATACGTTGGGTAGAGGATCAAATTACGATAATTTATTATTTTCTTTGAATGATGATAATTATGATGTTTTTAAGATTGATAGAGGTGGTGAGGTTACTTGTCATATGCCAGGACAATTAGTAACTTACTTGGTGTTAGATTTGAAAAATTTTAAAAAAGATTTAAATTGGTATTTAAGAAAAATTGAAGAAATTATCATAAAAATTCTTGGAACTTTTAATATAGATTGTCATACAAGAGATGGATTTACTGGTGTTTGGATAGGAAATAAGAAAATTGCTTCAATTGGAATTGGTTGTAAAAGATGGATTACAATAAATGGATTTTCAATCAATATTGACTGTGAATTAGAAAACTTTAATAAAATTGTTCCTTGCGGAATAGAAAATTGTCTTATGGCAAATATGATTGATTACAACAAAAATTTAAATATTCAAGAAGTCAAGAGAATTGTTAAAAAAATCATTCAGGAAGAATTTAATTTTGATTTTGCATCAAAATAGAAATTAAAATTTCAAAATCAATTTAATATGGGTGATTTAGCATACTGGCCTTCAGCCAAGCCTCTTTCTAAAAAAGATAAATTTGCTAAAAATAGGGATTTTATTAAGAACCTTAATCATATAGATCAAATTTGGGAAAAATTAAAAATTAAATGTGGTGATACTTTAGCTCTTTGCGATTTAAGAGGGAAATACAGAGAAAAATTTTCTTATTCTGAGCTGGCTGATTTAATAACAAAAGTCTCTTTTTCTTTTAAAAATTATGGCTTAGTAAAAGGGGATGTGGTAACTGTAATATCTGAAAATTCTCCAAGATGGCTAATTGTTGATCAAGGCTTAATGCGTTTAGGAGCTATAAACGCAGTGAGAGGTATTAATTCTCCTTCAGTAGAATTAGACTATATTATTGAGCACTCTAATTCAGTAGGTCTAATAGTTCAATCTAAGGAGATATGGCTAAAGTTAAATAACAAAGAAGAATTAAAAAAAAGACTGAAATTTATAATCAATTTAGAAGATGAACAATTTGAAAATTTAATAAGTTGGAGTATATTTATAAGTTCGGTAGAAAAAGAAAATTCACAAAATAATAATTTTGAAAAATTTAATCCAAAAATTGATGATGTTGCTACTATTCTTTACACTTCTGGGACAACAGGAAAACCTAAAGGTGTCCCTTTGACTCATGCAAATTTTTTACATCAAATAATCAATTTAGCCTATATCGCTGATCCAGAACCTGGGACCTCTGTATTAAGCGTGTTGCCTATCTGGCATTCATATGAGAGGAGTGCTGAATACTTCTTTTTTTCATGTGGTTGTTCTCAATACTATACGATTCCTAAATTCTTGAAAGATGATATTACACTCATAAAACCTGTTGTCATGGCTACTGTCCCAAGACTATGGGAGGCAATACATGATGGTTTTTTTCAGGCGTTGAAAAAAATGCCTTCCAAAAAGCAAAAACTTATTAAGTTTTTGATAAGTAATAGTTCAGTTTTTAAAAGAAGTCTAAGAAAGATAAGAAATTTAGATATCTATCAAATAACCTTTAAATCAAAAATCCCCTTACTGGGTTCTATTATTGGCCGTTATCCTTTACATAAATTTTCTACTATTTTTTTATGGCCGAATATTCTTAGACAACTATGCGGAGAAAAACTGAAATTTCCTATTAACGGCGGAGGTGCATTGCCAGAACATGTAGATCTTTTTTTTGAATCTTTAGGTGTAGATGTTTTGGTGGGATATGGACTCACAGAAACTAGTCCAGTATTAACTTGTAGGAGGAGAGAATTAAATGTTAGAGGATCATCCGGTCAGCCTCTAGCATTTACCGAAATCAAAATAGTGAATGATGATAAAAAAAAGATTCTGGAGTTCAGAGAAGTCGGAAAAATTCTTGTTAAGGGACCACAAGTAATGAAAGGTTATCTTAATAATGAATTAGCTACAAAAGATGTTTTATCCAAGGATGGTTGGTTTGATACTGGTGATTTAGGTTTTCTAATACCTAATGGTTCCCTTTTTATAACAGGAAGAGCCAAGGATACAATAGTGCTATCAAGTGGTGAAAATATTGAACCGAATCCGCTAGAGACCGAAATCCTTAGTTCTGAATTTATTAATCAAATTCAACTAGTAGGACAAGATAAAAAATGTTTAACTGCCCTTGTAGTGCCTAATGTCGAATTTGTTAAAAACAAGTTTTTGGAAGAAGACCTTTCAAAATTAAATTTGGATAAGAATATTGGTACATTTTTTAAATTACAAATTAATAATTTGCTTAAAAGTCGATTAGGAGCAAGACCTGAAGAACAAATCTTAGATTGTTATTTTGTTGATTCCTTTACTTTAGAAAATGGTTTGTTAACACAAACTCTTAAACAAAAAAGAAAAGAAATAGAAAAAAAGTATTCATTACAAATAGAAAATATGTATGAACAAAAATTTAGTAAGAAAAATTGATTTGTTCTTTCTATATTGAAAAAGTAATTTAATTTTTTATGGAAACAAAAAACTCAATATCTATAAAGCGCTCAATAGCTATTAAAGCTGTAGTTACTCCAACTTGGAAGTCAGATGCTGAAAAAGAATTAAGTAAAGCAATTTCAAACATTGACCAGCAATTATCTCAACTTGAGCAGGAGGGGCAGCAAGTAGTAAATAATATTAGATCCCAATCGGTTAACCCTTTAGATCCAAGAGTGCAAGAACAGGTTAGTCAGGTGCAACAACAAGTCGCAGCAAAACGAAGTGAAATTGAAGAACAAAAAAGAAATCTACTTCAACAACAGAGTCAAGTTCGCGAATTAAAAATGGACGAAATTGTTGATCAAGGACAAGTTGATAGTTTCTGTGATGTCACTGTGGGCGACAATCTTATTGAAAAAATGCAAGTCTCAATTACTGTTAAAGATGGAGTTATTCAATCTATAGATAATAATTAAAGAAAAGATTTAGTATTTTTGATAAAAATGAGTAAATCTTAAATGCGAAAAGTTTTAAATTCTAATCGATCAAATTATTACTTTCTTAAGTTTTAAGAGTTCCCACTGTGAACATGATTTCGTATAATTAGATCAAGAGTTAAAAGGGATCTTAATCATAAAGACTTTTGAAAGTTTGTTAAAAATCCCTTGAAACTTATGCAATAAAAATTTTCTTATGTCTCACGAAATATTCATGCCTGCCTTGAGTTCTACTATGACGGAGGGCAAGATTGTGGAATGGTTGAAAAATCCGGGAGATAAGGTTGAAAGAGGCGAATCTGTTTTGGTTGTTGAATCTGATAAGGCAGATATGGATGTTGAATCTTTTCAAGATGGATATCTTGCAGCAGTTTTAATGCCTGCCGGCAGCACTGCACCTGTTGGAGAAACTATCGGTCTCATTGTAGAAAATGAGGATGAGATAGCTTCTGTCCAAGAACAAAATAAAGGGAATCAATCCGAAGTTTCTAGTTCAGACCAACTTGAATTGGTAAGCAATAAAACTCAAGAAAAACCAGTAGTCCAGACTGAAAATATCAAGAAAGAAGCTGAAGAAGTCGTCTTAAAGAGTGAAAAGTCTGTCCCATCTTTTAATGTCGATCAAATTAATGCCGCAACAAGTAATGCTTCATCGAGAATAGTTGCATCTCCAAGAGCTAAAAAACTAGCCTCTCAAATGGGTGTTGATTTAGCAAAGGTTCATGGATCTGGCCCTCACGGAAGGATTCAAGCCGATGATATTTTAAAAGCTAATGGCCAACCTGTTTCTATACCATGGATAGGAGAAGGTGGTTCGCCTGCAAGTATTCCTGGTCCAAATTTGGGAGTTGAAAGTGAACCAGAAACTTCAGGAAATAGTTTTGGTAATCCTGGAGAAACAGTTCAATTTAATACTCTTCAAAAAGCGGTAAATAAAAATATGGAATCTAGTTTAGATGTTCCATGTTTTAGGGTGGGTTACTCTATCAATACTGATAAATTAGATAATTTCTACAAAAAGGTAAAACAGAACGGAGTTACTATGACTGCTTTACTTGTAAAGGCAGTTGCAAAGACACTAAAGAAACATCCTCAAGTTAACTCAAGATTTTCAGAAAATGGAATTTCTTATCCAGAAAATGTAAATATTGCTGTTGCTGTTGCAATGGAAGATGGGGGACTAATAACTCCAGTATTAAAAGAACCATGCAATACTGATTTATTTGAATTATCTAGGGAATGGAAAGACCTCGTAAAAAGATCGAGATCAAAACAATTAGAACCAGATGAATACTCAACGGGAACATTTACCTTATCTAACCTTGGTATGTTTGGTGTTGATAGATTTGACGCAATACTACCCCCAGGGACCGGTGCGATCTTAGCGATAGCATCATCGAAACCAACTGTTGTAGCTAATAGTGATGGTTCAATATCTGTTAAAAAAATAATGCAGGTAAATCTTACAGCTGATCACAGAGTGATCTATGGAGCTGATGGTGCTTCATTCTTGAAAGACTTGGCTAACCTGATTGAAAATGAGCCAGAGACACTTGTATCATAAATTTAATTGATTTCTCAAATTAGTAAAGAAGAAAGAGATTATAGGCTTGAATCTTATGATTATTTACTTGATCCTTCATTAATTGCTAGTAAACCTTCTGGAATTAGGCATGAATCAAGATTGATGATAGTTAGAAACAGTGTTTTAGGAGAAGACTGTTTAACTAATAAATTTACCAAGAATCTTTTAGATGAATTTAGAGAAGGCGATCTTGTAGTTGTTAATAACACTAAGGTAATGAAAGCTAGGTTAAAGGTTGAATTAGAAAACAGAACGTTAGTCGAATTATTAGTCTTAGAAAGATCCCATGAATGTGTTTGGTTATGTTTGGCAAAGCCAGCGAAAAAGTTAAAAATAAATAGAAAAATAATATTAAAATCTCCTTCTGCAGAAGATATTAATTTGATGGTTGATGGGGTTGATGAAGAAACTGGAGGGAGATTTATTAAATTTCCTGAAAATATAACTGATCTCAATTCAATGAATGACCTTCTTAATAAATACGGGGAAATCCCTCTCCCGCCTTATATAAAAAATACCGAAGAAGAATCTTTTCATGAGAATAGTTATCAAACTGAGTATGCAACTAATCCAGGGGCAGTTGCTGCGCCTACTGCTGGTTTACACTTAAGCAAAAGTCTTATTTCCAATCTAAAAAAAAAGGGAGTAATAATTTTACCGATAACTTTGCATGTGGGCTATGGAACATTCAAACCAATTGATCAAGAAGATCTAAGTAACTTAAAACTTCATAAAGAATGGGTAAGTGTTAATAAGGAAGTAGTGGAGGAAATAAAAAGAATAAAGAAAACAGATAGAAGAATAATTGCTATTGGTACAACTAGCGTAAGAGCTCTTGAAAGTTGTTATTCTCACGAAATTAATGACTTTATTCCCATAGCTAAATACGTAGATTTAGTAATTAAGCCAGGTTATAAATTTAAGGTAGTTGATGGATTATTAACTAATTTTCATCTTCCTAAAAGTTCATTATTACTTTTAGTAAGTGCAATGATAGGTAGAGAAAGATTATTATATTTGTATAAGAAAGCCATAAAAGAAAAATTTAGATTTTTCTCTTATGGCGATGCGATGTATATTTCACCAGATTCACTACTGGATAAAAAATAGATTTAGGCTTTGACTGGTTCTTGAATGATTCCGCTTGGAACTTCAGTAAACATAATTGATGATAAATACCTCTCTGCTAAATCAGGTAGAACAACTACAATTGTCTTCCCAGCATATTCATCTTGTTCAGCTAATCTAACAGCAGCAGCAGCAGCTGCTCCACAAGATATTCCTACTAATAGGCCTTCCTCTTTAGCTAGTCTAAGAGCCATCTCTATAGATTCGTCATTTGTTACTTGTTCAACCTTGTCAACAATTGATAGGTCAAGGTTCTTAGGAATAAATCCTGCTCCAATTCCTTGGATTTTATGTGGTCCGGATTTAACCTCTTCTCCATTCATTGTCTGCGTAATAACAGGACTATGAGATGGTTCTACAGCTACAGAAGTAATATTTTTGCCCTTCTCTTGCTTAATGTATCTTGAAACTCCTGTAATTGTGCCGCCAGTTCCAACCCCTGCAACTAGGACATCAATTTCACCATCGCAATCATCCCAGATTTCTGGTCCAGTAGTTTTGAAATGAATTTCAGGGTTTGCTGGATTATCAAATTGACCTGGCATGAAATATTGAGAAGGATTACTTTCTGCAATTTCTTTTGCCTTAGCTATTGCTCCAGGCATACCTTTAGATGCCTCTGTTAAAACAATTTCAGCCCCCAACACTGCCATAACCCTTCTTCTTTCAATTGACATGGATTCTGGCATTGTAAGGATCAGTTTATAACCTCTTGCTGAAGCAGTAAAAGCTAGAGCAATTCCTGTATTTCCAGAAGTTGGCTCAACAATAGTTTTGTCTTTTGTAAGTTTCCCACTTTTCTCGGCATCCCAGATCATGTTTGCGCCGATCCTACATTTGACACTATAAGCAGGGTTTCTACCTTCAATTTTTGCAAGTACTGTAGCTTTCGCGTTTTTAGTAACTGATTTTAACTTTACTAATGGAGTGTTTCCAATAGCAAAACTGTTGTCCTCATAAATTTTTGCCATTTATATATTGAGAAAATATATATTAATACTAACTATTATTCAGAAAAAGAGTATATAAGTTTCTATACGGTAAATACTAGGAATTTAGAAATTATTTAGTGCTTCAGAAAAGGTTTTCCATAATTGATCTTGGTCTTCTAATCCAACTGATACTCTAATAAGGTGCGGGGGTATACCAAAACTTTCAGCCCAATCCAACTCTTCATAATGAGCTAGTAAGACATAAGGACAAACTAGAGTAAATTTTGTACCTAAACTTGGTCCTTTAGATACTTTTAGAGAATCATAAAATTTTTTAGCTTTGTTCAATCCTCCATTTAATTCAAACGATAATAAGCAGCCGTATCCTCCATCAGAATTAAGTAAAGAATTAAAATTTGGACAATTTTCAGGATGGAAAATATTTTTAATCTCGCTATGAGTCTCTAATCTTTTTTTTAATTCTAAACATGCTTTATTTTGTTCAAAAACTCTTTGATTTACATCTCTACTAACTTTCTCTAGATAAACTATATCTCCATCGGAAAGTATTGGAATATTAATCTTGTTTAATGCATTTCTAAACTGATCAATCCATTTGCTTTTTGGATTTAGTATTAAAGATCCGGCAAGAATATCACCACTACCTGAAAAAATTTTTGTAAGTGAAGTAAAAACTATATCTGCATGTTCTATAGAATTTATATTTAAATTCGAACCAATTGTATCGTCAACAATTAACGGAATATTTAGCTTTTTTGCAATTTTTGAAATTTTTTTAATGTTTACACATTTGAGCATTGGATTACTTGGAAGTTCAATAATTAATGCTGATGGATTTATTATTTTGATTTCTAATTCAATATCCGCGCAATTTTCTTCTGTAACTAACTTTGCTCCGTGAAAGATTTTCATTGGTAATTTAAGTACATCTACATATGGAAAACCAACTTGGAGTGTTGGTTTAGCTGGAAATAATTTATATATGATTTCTAATGATGTATGCAATGCAGACATTCCAGATGAAGTTAAGTGAATATCATTAGAGTTAATTTTTGTAGATTTAGAAATTCTATTTTTTATTCTTTGAGAACATTCATTTACGTAAGATTTTGGAGGGCAATCTTCAAGACCTAGTTCTATAGCGGCAGCTCTTGAAGATAGACCAAGACCAGTATGTTGCCAAAAATATTTTGCATAAATACTTCCTTCTTTTTCAGTTATTAAGAATGCTAAATTATCTCTTTTTTCTATTAACGAGAATTGTTCAGAAGTATTTCTATCAATGTATTTTTTAGCTTTAAAAGCGATGCTTTCATTCGGATATGGCCAGATACTTTTATTGTTGTAGTAATTTTGCTTTTTTACTGTTTCGCATAATCTTTTCACCATGGGGTTTAGCCCGAATCGTGGGTAAATGGACTTCAATAAATTCATGCATTCTTGATCTTTTTCCTCGTAATTTATTACATCATTCCAAGTTGGTAATGCTACAGAAACGGCATGAATACTATCAGGAATTGCATATCCCAACTCTAAATTTTTCCATATAGGTTTTTTAAGTAAATCTCTCAATTTTCAGAATTTATTTAAAGCAAATAAAATGTCCGAGATTAAATCTTTTGTATCTTCACATCCAATTGATAATCTGACAAGAGCATCATCTATCCCTAGTAGATTTTTTGTTTTGTCATCAACAGAAGCATGAGTCATCGTTGCAGGGTGACAAATTAAACTTTCAACTCCTCCAAGGCTTTCTGCTAGAGAGAAATATTTGAGAGATTTGCAAAATTTAAAAGTATCATCTTTATTTAAATATAATTTTAGGGTGATCATTGAACCTCCAGATTTCATTTGAGATTTTGCTAAATTAAATTGCGGATGTTCTTGATTAAAAGGGTAAATTACTTTACTTATTTTTATATGTTTACGTAATTCTACAGAAATAAATTCTGCACTTTTAGTTTGTTGTTCGATTCTTAAAGGAAGAGTTTTTACTCCTCTCGTAATGAGCCAACTATCAAAAGGAGATGGTTGAAGCCCGAGAGCTTTTTGAGAGAAAAGCATCTTATTATTCCACTCCTCATTATTTGTCAGTACTGCTCCACCAAGTGCGTCACTATGTCCATTAATGAATTTTGTGGTGCTTACAACCGATAGTGTTGCACCAAGGTCCAATGGTTTTTGAATAAGCGCTGTAGAAAATGTGTTGTCTACAACTACTGGTATTTCGAGTTTATTCGCTTCATCACAAATCGCCTTAATATCAAGTACCTTCAAAAGTGGATTAGTTGGACTTTCTAGCCATATCAAGGTTGGCTCGAAGTTTGAAATCTTTTTGATATTATTTTCGTTTGTAAAATCTGTGTATAAAACTTCTAGTCCAAATTTCTTGAAAATTTTTTCGAACATCCTCACTGTACAACCATAGAGATTTGACTCGCAGAGTATCTTGTCACCTGATTTTAGTGTTGATGAAATTGCAGTTACCGCGCTAATTCCAGATCCAAAAACTGTACAGTATTTAGAATCTTCTATTGATTTAAGGATGTTTTCAAGAATTCTAAAGTTTGGATTGCCTGATCTGGTGTAGTCAAAATTATCTTTATTTCCATGTTTGAAAGTAGATGTAGAAAAAATAGGAGGCATAACGCATCCAGTCTCTTCTGCAAATGTTTCCCCATGGTGAATAGATAAGGTCTTAAAGCCTGGCTTTTCTATATTATTTTCCTTATTTCCCATTATTTTTAAATTAAGACTTAGATTAAATCTCTCTTTTTAAAAAATGAGAGATTTAATAACCCAAAGAAAAGTAATTTTAAACTTTTCTTGAATAATATTCAACAACTAGTAGTTCGTTTATTTCAAGAGCCACCCACTCTCTATCGCATTTCCCATTTATTTTTCCTGTTAATTTAGGCTTGTCTAAATCAAGATGAGGTGGGACATTTGCTAAGCCAGGGAATTCTATATTACCTTCTACAAGTTTTTTGCTTGCTTTGTTTTCTTTAATTCCGATTACATCGCCTGATTTGCATTGATAACCAGCAATATCAAGAACCTTTCCATTAACGGTTACATGGCCATGATTTACTAATTGTCTTGAGCCTGGAATGGTACCTCCAAAACCTAATCTAAAACAAACATTATCAAGTCTGTTTTCTAAAAGTCTTAGTAGGTTAGTACCTGTAGATCCTTCTTGAGCTCTAGCTTTTTTCACATAACGTACTAGTTGTTTTTCAGAAACTCCATAATTAAACCTAAGTTTCTGCTTTTCTTCTAGACGAATTGCATATTCTGATCGCTTGCGACGGGCTTGGCCGTGCTGACCTGGAGGATTAGACTTCTTTGAAGCTTTCCTGGTGAGACCTGGTAGTTCTCCCAAGCGACGCGTAACCCTTAATCTGGGGCCGCGGTATCTTGACATAATTTTAAATTAAATAGAAAATTGCAATAAATTGGATAATTGATTAAATTCAATTAAACTAATTACTACTGAGAATATTATTTTACATCATTAAAGTGTTCAAAACTATTAATAAATCAATTACTTCTATACTTCTTTTTATGATTTCGTTTTATCAAAAGTGGTTTTCTCCTTTTTTTGGACCAAGATGCAGATTTATTCCAAGTTGCAGCTCTTATGGATATGAGGCAATTACTAGACATGGTCCTTGGAAGGGAGGGTGGTTAACTTTAAAAAGATTAAGCAGATGTCATCCTTTAACTCCCTGTGGTTGTGACCCTGTGCCTGACTAAATGAATGAAAATATTTATTTTTGTTAGGCAGGGATGTTGCCTTTGTGATTCATTAAAAAACAAACTGGCAAAAATAAATCTTAATGAGTTATTCCCTAATCTAGAGGAGCTTAAAGAAATTGATATTGATAGGGTCGATTTATATAAAGATAAATATAAAAAATATGATTATGAAGTACCTGTTATTGCTGTTAAAAGAATTAGGTCCGAGGAGATCATAGAATTGCCTCGCATTTCTCCGAGATTAAAAGATGATCAATTAAAGAATTGGTTTCAAAAAAATATTAGTACCATTCTGGAGAAATAATTTTTTATATGAGATCTATAAAATTATTTAAACTTTTAGATTTGGTAGGAATTATTCCGTCATTAGATTTAATTGATCATGAAATCAATAATATTTCTTTTAACTCTAAAGAAGTACAAAAAGGAACTTTATTTTTAGGAATGCCTGGTTTAAATGTTGATGGAGGAAGATTTTGTATTGAGGCAATTGAAAATGGTGCGGAGGCTGCCATTATTGGGTCTGCTGCAAAAAAGAAAATTGGATCTATTGATCGAGAAAGGATTTTGGTTATTGAGGATAATTTAGATTATATTTTTGGTCAAATTGTCGCTGAGTTTTGGAATAGGCCTTCAAGAAAACTTAAACTTATTGGAGTTACTGGTACAAATGGAAAAACGACAATTACTTTTTTATTGGAATATCTTTTAAAAAAATTAGGTAAAAAGACCGCATTATTTGGGACCTTGTTTAATAGATGGCCTGGCTTCTCAGAAGTGTCTTCCCATACAACTGATTTCGCCGATAAACTTCAAAAGAAATTAAATGCTGCTGTTGAGGCAGAAGCTGAATTCGCGATATTAGAGGTAAGTTCTCATTCTATTGCTCAAAAGAGGATATCAGGATGCGAATTTGAGGCGGCTATTTTTACTAATTTAACTCAAGATCATCTCGATTATCACTCAGATATGGAATCTTATTTTCAAACAAAAAGAAAATTGTTTTTCCCACCTTATTTAATAGAAAAAGATGGAATTTCTGTATTAAATCACGATGACCCTTGGATATCTAAATTATCGTCTGATCTTGAAAAAAGATCTTCATTAGTGTCTACAAAGATTACTGAAAGTGAATTTGAAAATGATGATTTTTTTTTCGTAACAGATAAAAAATTTACTGAAAATGGCTCAACCTGCATTTTTCATACACCCAAGGAAAAAATTCAACTTTTTGTTCCACTTGTTGGTGAATTTAATTTAATGAATGCGATTCAAGCAATAACAATTTTGTATAAACTTAATTTTTCTTTAAAAGATCTATCAAAGTTAATACGATCTTTCCCTGGCGCTCCTGGGCGAATGGAAAAAATAGAAATTGATAATGATTACGTTTCAAGATCACTTCCAACAGTAATTGTTGATTATGCCCACACGCCTGATGGATTGAAAAAAGTTTTGCAATCAATTAAAAAACTTTGTAAGGGGAAACTCATTACTGTTTTTGGCTGTGGAGGAGATCGAGATCTTGGTAAAAGGCCTTTAATGGGATCAATAGCTGAAGAGTTTTCTGATCAACTTTTTATAACTTCAGATAATCCAAGATCAGAAGAACCCCAAAAGATAGTAAATGATATTTTGTTGGGCATAAAAAAAAGAGAAAAAATAACAATTGAAATTGATAGATTTAAAGCAATAAATGAATCTATTAAATTTGCCAATAAAAAAGATATTGTTTTAATTGCAGGAAAAGGACATGAAGACTATCAAATTCTCAATGATAAAGTCATTAATTTTGATGATAGAAAAATAGCTCATAAATTATTAAAAGAAAAAAATAAATCTCAATAAAATTTCCTAATCAAATAAGAAATTTTACGCAAATCACAAGAAAAGTTTCTTAATATCAATGGAGTTATTTAAAAAAAATGAAAGGCTTAGCCTTAGTTGTAGGCGCAGGTGGAATTGGAACACAACTAGCTAAAGATCTGAATGAAAGTGAAAAAGATTTAGATGTTATTTTGTGTGGAAGAAAAAGTGAATTTAATCCTTTTTGGGAATTAGATATAGAGGATTCTCAATCCCTTTTGCAGTTGAAAAATAAAATATCAAATCATCCTTCAAAATTAAGGCTAGTTGTTAATGCTACAGGTAGACTTCATAGTGATTCTCTTCAACCAGAAAAAAGATTACAACATCTTGATAAAAAAAATATGATGGAAAGTTTTTCAATAAATGCCTTTTCTCCTATTTTATTAGCTAAAGCGATTGAAGAATTTATACCAAAAGATTTTAATTTTAATTTTGCAAGTATAAGTGCAAGAGTTGGTAGCATTGGAGATAATCAAACTGGAGGTTGGTATTCATATAGAGCTGCAAAATCTGCGCAAAATCAGTTTTTTAAATCTTTAAGTATTGAATGGGCTAGACGTTTCCCAAAGTCTGCTATCACATTGCTTCATCCAGGAACAGTAGATACTGATTTATCTAGACCTTTTCATAAATTTGTTCCAGAACATAAATTATTTAGTAAAGAAAAATCCTCCCAATTCTTGATCAATATTATTAAAAATCAATCACCAGAATCTACAGGAAAATTTATTGCATGGGATAACTCGGAGATACCTTGGTAAACTAAATTTTTTTATATCAAAAGATCTTTAAGTCAATTTTTTTTATTTCTCTAGCAAGTAAATCAATCTCAGCTTCTGTAGTCATTTGATGTACGCATGCTCTAAACCATTTTGGATCTTCTAAAACTCTAATCCAAATTTTCTTTTCTCCAAGTTTCTTTACAAATTTATCCTTATCTTTAATATTTTCGATATTAAAACTAACAATCCCATTTAAATATTTTTTTTCTAAAACTAATTCAACACCCTTTGATTGATTTAATTCATCCCAAAGTTTACCACTTAATTTTTTGATATTTTTGTTTTTTTCTTTTTCATGGCAGTCTTTATCCAAAAGATCTAAAGAATTCCGGAGCCCAGCAAGTAAAGGAATACAAGAGGTAGCTATTTCAAATTTCCTTGCATCATCATGAAAAAGATTATCTGAGGGCTCATAAATGCCTTGTTCTTTTTTTAATGATTTCCAACCAATTATTGTTGGATCTGTTTCATGAATAAATCTATCTGAGACATAAATGGCTCCAAGTCCTTCTGGTCCACATGCCCATTTATGAGAAGTTATTGAATATAAATCAGAATAAAAAACTTCTTTTTCAATATTTATGTGACCAAAGGTTTGAGCACCATCAACAAGTAAATAAGAATCTTTTCGATTATTTTTTAATTCGATAGAAATTTGTTTTAAAGGAATTTTATATCCAAGGTTCCATAAGATATGAGAAATAATAAGGATCTTAGTCTTACTATTTAGATTTTTTAAAATCTCTAAAATTATATTTTCGTCGTTTAGATTTTTAATTTTTTGGATTGGCAAAATTTTGAATATTAATTTATTTCTTCTGCAAAATTCTCGACTTGCAGCCACTACTCCAGGATGTTCACAGTCACTTATTAACAACTCTTCTCCCTCTTCTGCTTTTATTCCCCAAGAGGGCAAAATCATACCGGAAGAGATATTTTCGGTAAAAGCTACATTCTTTGAATTGACACCTAATTTTTGCGCAATGATTCTTTTTGTGGCCAATATTTCTTTGTAAATAAAAGGCCACATATCATTGGTAAATGGTCCTAAATCTTGGATAATTTCCCAAGTTTTAACCATTGCTTCTAGAGAAGATTTTGGTAATGGTCCTTGACCTCCATAGTTGAAATAATGCTTATTTTTTAATGCTGGTATTTGATCTCTTAGATTATTTCTCATTGAAATTTATATTATATTTTCAACACTTGAATTTTTTTAAATATTGCCCACTAAAGTTACTGTTCTAAATTCAATATCCTCAATTACTTTCCAAGGTTCAGCACTCCTTTCTGCAAATTTTAAATTTTTAAATCCTAGTTCTTTAAAATCACTTATAAACTCTGGCTCATACCATGCTCCACTAATACATCCTGTCCATAAATCATGATCATTTTGCAATCTTAAAGGAACTTTTTTGTTAGAGACGATATCGCTAATTGCTATTCTTCCATTATCGTTTAAAACTCTTTTTATGTTATTTAGAAGGTTATTTCTAGATTCTGGACTTACCAAGTTTAAAACGCAATTACTTAAAATAATATCAACTGATTTATCTGCGATTAATGGATTTAAATCTTTATCTAATTCATCAAGTTTTTCAATTGAACCTTTTAGAAATTCTGTATTGTTAAAACCTATATTTTTTGTAACTTCTTTAGAGGCTGATCTTGATAAAGAAAGCATGTCGGGATTCTGATCAACTCCAACAACTTTTCCTTCTTTCCCAACAATTTGGGCACAAATGAAAGCATTTTTGCCGCTACCACTGCCAAGGTCTAAGACTATATCATTTTTTTGAACATATTTTGTTGGATCACCACAACCATAGTCTCTTTCTATAACCTCTTGAGGAATTGCTTCAAGTAAAACGGGATTAAACCCAACTGGTGTACAAAGACAACTTTCTTTTTCTTGTGCGGCTGAGCCATATCTTTCTTGAATCGCATCTTTATGATCGAATTGATTAGGTGCTTTATTCGTTGTGTTTGTATTACAGCAGCTTTCAGACATATTTTTTAAAGGACTCTTGATAAATATAGCCAAAAAAAAAGCCCCTGAAAAAGGGGCTTTTAATTTGTTTAATTAAATTATTTAGTGTAATTAACACCTCTGTAATTTAATTCTGCTTTTTCATTACTTGAAGAAGCGTCATCCATTCTGTTGGTGTATACGTTTCTTCTGTAGGTAAGTTCAACAAGTTGCTTTTTAGCAGCTTCTTTGTTTTGAACGTAGTTTTTACCTCTGTAAGTTAAAGTAGTCATGTTTCGATGTGACAACACGGCCATCCCCCGTTCCATGGTATGACTCGAACTGCGCCCTCAAATGAGGGTGAACGAAAAAGTAGCAATTGCTACCAAATAATTATAAGCGTATTTTTGAATGCATGTCTAGCTTTTACAAATAGAAACGAAGATTTAATGTTTTTTTAATTATTATCTTAGGTAAATTTTTTTATAAATAGTCTCTAAAAAGGTTTATGTTTATATTTGGTTTAATCTTCATGTAACTATTTATTTATGACAGGTTTTTTATATTTCTTGGGAAATACTTTAAGGTGGCCAGTGTTAAAGCCAAAAGAATTTTTTTCACTACATGCTTATTTTTCAATTATTTATTTGATAACTTTTACTTTGAGTAAATATGATGTAAGCCAATCAAATTTAGTTTTTACTTTAGGGATTCTTGCACCTCTTTTAATCGCTATTGGTCAAGGACTTCCAATTGATTGCCTTGATATGGAATCATCTTTGTTGAAGGAATTAAAAACTAAATAATATAAATTTCAGTTAAAAATTTTTATAAAACCTGGACAACTTCGCTTATTTCAGGAATCATTTCTTTTAACTTTCTTTCAATACCCATTTTTAGAGTCATAGTGCTACTTGGGCAGCTACCACATGCTCCTTGAAGTCTGACTTTGACAATTGGACCATCTATTTCTGCAATCTCTACATTACCTCCATCAGAAATTAAAAAAGGTCTTAGCTCGTCAAGGACTTTTTCTACATTTTCGTTTGTCAGCGAGAGTGTTTCAGTACTCATAATTTTGGATTAACTTTATAATAAGCCTAGAGAGAAATCTAGTTATTTGCAAAAAAGATAATTTTCTGTTGTGACTTCATCTAAAAATCCCACTAATGACAATAGCTACTTTGATGCAGTCTTAGTAGGAGCAGGGATAATGAGTAGTACTTTAGCCCTCCTAATTTCAGAAGTTTTACCAGATATAAAATTTCTTATTATAGAAAAATTAAATGCTCCAGGAAGTGAAAGTACTGGCGCTTTTAATAATGCAGGTACAGGACATGCGGCTAATTGCGAATTAAATTATACCCCTTTAGATGAAAAAGGAAATCTAAAAATAGATAAAGCGCTTTCAATAAATCGTTCTTTTGAAAAATCCATGTCTTTATGGGCCTCATTGTATGAAGCAGGGAAAATTGATATTAAGAAGTTTCTAAAATTTATTCCTCATATTAGCTTTGTGTCTGGTCAGGATAATATTTCTTTTTTAAAAAAAAGATTTCATAAAATGACCGAAAATCCTGAATTCATCGATATGGAATTTTCTACATCTTTTGATGAAATTTCATCATGGGCACCTCTAATAACAAAAGATAGAAATCCATTTACTAATATTGCTGCTACCAGAATAGGTAGAGGAACTGATATTAATTTTGAGGCTTTAACTAAAGAGTATTTGTCATTAGTTTCGTTAAACAAAAATGTTGAAATTAGATACAAAACAGAATTAGTAGATCTAAAGAAAATTGATAAAACACAATGGGAACTAGAAATTAGTTCAGAAGGTAGAAAATCTTCAATTAGAACTGGCTATGTTTTTCTTGGTGCTGGAGGAAAAACAATTAATTATTTACAAAAATCAAAAATTCCAGAAGCAAAAAGTTATGGTGGATTTCCTGTTAGTGGGAAATGGCTTATTTGCGAGAAAAAAGGTCTAACAGAAAAACATAACTCAAAAGTTTATGGTAAGGCTGATATTGGATCCCCACCAATGTCTGTGCCTCATTTAGATACCAGATGGATTGATAATAAAAAACTTCTTTTATATGGACCTTTTGCTGGATTTACAACAAAATTTTTAAAGCAAAGTTCATACTTTGACTTATTTAGTTCAATTAAAAAGAATAATATTTTTTCTATGTTAGACGTTGGTTTCAAGAACAATGATTTAATTAATTACTTAATATCACAATCATTAAAGAACCATAACTCAAGAGTTGAAAATTTAAAGAATATGATGCCATCAGCTAATTCGTCTGATTGGTATTTAAAGAATGCTGGTCAAAGAGTCCAAATAATTAAAAAAACGGAAGCTGGTAGTACTTTGAAATTTGGAACTGAGATTGTGAATTCATCTGATGGATCATTATCTGCTTTATTAGGGGCATCTCCAGGAGCAAGTACTGCGGTTTCAATTATGGTTAAGGTTCTAGAAAAATCTGTCTTATTTTTAAACGACAAGCATAATCTTCAGAAAAAAATAAATGACTTAATCTATCCAGAACTATCGGACTTTGAAAATAACAGTACCTTCATAAAAGACATCAAAAAAAGAAATAATTCCATTTTTGGTTTCCATCCATAATTCTAATTAGCTAGTATTAATCAAGATGTAATAAAAGGAGAATTTTTCTTTCTATATGACTGATATATCGGTTTCAAAAATTAGAAATTTTTGCATAATCGCTCATATCGACCATGGTAAATCTACCCTTGCGGATAGGTTGCTCCAAGATACTGGTACTGTGCAGCAAAGGGATATGCAAGAACAATTTTTGGACAGTATGGATCTTGAAAGAGAGAGAGGAATTACTATCAAGTTACAAGCCGCTAGGATGAAATATAAAGCTGACGATTCTCAAGAATATGTTTTGAACTTAATAGATACTCCAGGGCATGTTGATTTCTCTTATGAGGTTAGTAGATCTCTTCAAGCTTGTGAAGGCGCTTTACTCGTTGTTGATGCAAGTCAAGGAGTAGAAGCTCAAACCTTAGCTAATGTTTATCTTGCCTTAGAAAATAATCTTGAAATTATTCCTGTTTTAAATAAAGTTGATTTACCAGGTGCTGATGCTGAAAAAATAAAACAAGAAATAGAGGAAATTATTGGACTTGATACATCTAATGCAATAAATTGTTCAGCAAAAACTGGTGTTGGTATTAAAGATATTTTGGAAGCAATCGTAAGAAGAGTACCTCCTCCTCAAGATGAAATTAAACTACCTACAAAGGCACTCATTTTTGATTCTTATTATGATCCCTACAGAGGAGTTATTGTTTATTTCAGGGTGATATCTGGGTCTCTTAATAAGAGAGAAAAGATATTATTAATGGCAAGTAAAAAAAATTATGAACTTGATGAGATAGGAATAATGGCTCCTGATCAGCAGCAAGTTGATGAATTACATGCAGGCGAAGTTGGTTATTTAGCTGCTTCCATAAAATCAGTTGCTGATGCGAGAGTGGGAGATACTATTACTCTTCTAAATTCACCTGCAAATGATCCTTTGCCTGGTTACAAGACAGCAAATCCTATGGTTTTTTGTGGCTTATTCCCGACTGATGCTGATCAATTCCCAGATTTAAGAGTATCTCTTGAAAAATTACAATTATCTGATGCAGCTTTAAAATATGAGCCCGAAACCAGTAGCGCAATGGGCTTCGGATTTAGGTGCGGATTCCTAGGACTTCTTCATATGGAGATTGTTCAAGAAAGATTAGAAAGAGAATATGATTTGGATCTAATCGTAACTGCACCATCAGTCATCTATAAGGTTAATTTAAATCATCAAGAACATATCTTTATTGATAATCCTTCTACAATTCCTGATCCACAACTTAGAGAATCAATAGAAGAGCCTTACGTGAAAATGGAAATTTATGCACCCAATGAATTTAATGGAACATTAATGGGTTTATGTCAGGAAAGAAGGGGAGTTTTCATAGATATGAAATATATAACAACAGATCGAGTTACTTTGATTTATGAAATTCCATTAGCAGAAGTAGTTACAGATTTCTTTGATCAAATGAAAAGTAGGACCCAAGGTTATGCATCAATGGAATATCACTTGATTGGCTATAGAAAGAATGACCTTGTTAGATTAGATGTCCTAATAAATTCAGAAAGAGCAGATCCATTAACTTCGATTGTTCATAAAGATAAGGCATATGGAATTGGCAGAAGTTTAGTTGAAAAATTAAAAGAACTAATTCCAAAACAACAATTTAAAATACCTATTCAAGCATCAATAGGTAGCAGGATTATTGCAAGTGAAAGTATTAGTGCTTTGCGAAAAGATGTTCTATCTAAATGTTATGGAGGAGATATTTCTAGGAAAAAGAAACTTTTAAAGAAACAAGCCAAAGGTAAAAAGAGGATGAAGGCAATGGGTAAAGTTGAAGTACCTCAAGAAGCTTTTATGGCAGTCCTTAAATTAAATCAGTAATTTTTCAAATTTAAAATTTATAGCTACTTATTTTAAAAGAATTGGGTATATTTCAGTCATATCTGTAAAAAAATGATTTTGGATATTAACTCACTTAATCGTGTCGGCGCAAATATCAGAAAAGCTGGATTTCTAATTGTACTTTTTTATCTTCTTATTGTTTTAATAATGAAGTTTTTAGAGGCCAATAATTTTTTTGGTTATTCATCTTCAATGTTAAACAATGATATCTTTGCCCCTCCTTCGCTTAATCACCTTTGTGGCACAGATAGATTAGGAAGAGATGTTTGCTTAAGAACTTTGCAAGGATCATCTTTAGCGATAGAAGTTGTTTTCTTAGCTATTCTTTTTTCATTAAGTTTGGGTTTGCCTTTAGGATTATTAAGTGGTTATTTTGGTGGCTTTTTTGATAAATGTTTATCACTAATAATGGATACTATTTTTTCAATACCTGTAATTTTGCTTTCAGTTGTTGTGGCTTTTGTCTTGGGTAAGGGTATTCTTAACGCAGCTTTGGCATTGTGTATTGTTTACTCGCCTCAATATTTTAGATTAATTAGAAATCAGACAATATTAGTTAAATCCGAAACTTATGTTGAGGCAGCTCAAGTTTCAGGAGCTGATGTTAAAACAGTTATTTTTAAATATATTCTCCCAAATGTAATAACACCTTTGCCTATTCTTCTTACCTTAAATGCTGCGGATGCTGTTTTGGTATTAGGAAGTTTAGGATTTTTAGGTCTTGGTGTTCCTGCAGATGTCCCAGAGTGGGGAAGTGATTTAAATCTTGCTCTTGCCGCTTTGCCTACAGGTATATGGTGGACGGCTTTGTTTCCAGGTTTGGCGATGTTTTTTTTAGTATTAGGGCTTTCTTTTATAGGAGAGGATCTAGAAGAAATTTTTGATAGTCAAAAGTCTGAATAAATTTAATTTTCTTTAATAGGATCAAATTCTCCTTGATCATTCAATTTTGGATATTCTTTAGCTGATTTTTTATATATCTCAGCTAATTCTGGGTAACTCCATTCAAAAAGTGTTTTTTGATATTCATCTATATTTAAACCTTCTCCATCAGAGGGTAATATACCTTTATTTTTTCTCTGGCGAATAGCTTCAAATAATAATATGGAAGTAGCAACTGAAACATTTAGGGATTGAACCATACCCCTCATAGGTATGAAAATTGATTGATCAACCATTGATATAAGTTCATTACTTAATCCCCATTTTTCTGCGCCTAAAACAAAACATGTATTTTGAGAATAATCAAAATTTCTATAATCTACTGATTCAGTATTAAGAGTCGTTCCATATAATTTAAAACCCTTATTCTTTAAATAAGATATTGCCTTGATAGTGCTTTCATGATTATTTAGTTTGACCCATTTTTGACTTCCTTGAGCAGTACTATTAAAGGTCTTAACTGCATTCCTTTTGCTAATAAAATTTGCTTCAAAAACTCCTGCTGCATCACATGTCCTTAATATTGCGGATAGATTATGTGGTTTATTGACATCCTCAACTAAAACAGTCAAGTTTTTCATTCTGCAATCTAGAACATTTTTGATTCGCTCAAATCTTCTTGGCAAAATTGACATTTATAATATTTTCACACTTTTTAAATTATATTCAAAAAATATAGATTACCTATTAAATCTCTTGGTTTATAATATTTGGATATTATAAATTATCTAAATGGCATACATAGAATGGGACTATACAGTTATCACAAGCATGGTAGAAAAACAAGGATGGAATCTACCTGAGCGAGAATCTGAAGAATGGAATATATTTAAAGACGAGTTAGGAGAAAAAATGAGAGGAGTGGGACTAGTTTTTGAAAAGTATTGTAAATTCACTCCTGATATAGGAGAAGGAGTTCATCTTTTGGATGAATAATCAAGAATAGTTTTAAACCATTGATGTATCCCTTAATCAATGGTTTATTACTTAATAAGTTAATATAATTTCACTAAATTAGAACTGGCAATTATTAAGGCTTTATAAAGCTTGTACTCTAAAAAAAAATTTTTTATTCCACAAAAAAGTTATTTAATTTCTATATTTGAATAAAAATATGAAAAATAAATTAACCTTCTTATTCGATGGTGGTTGTCCACTTTGTTTGAGAGAAACAAATTTTCTTAAAAAAAGAGATACCTTAAAACAAATTGCATTTATAGATATTAATAGTAAGGATTATGATCAAAGCCTTTTTAATGACATCTCATATTCAAAAGCTATGTCAAACTTGCATGGGATTATTGAAAATGGTGAAATTATTAGGGGTCTAGATGTACTTGCATATTCTTATGAATTAGTTGGTTTAGGTTGGGTTTATTATCCCTTGAAGATTAAGCTCTTATCTCCATTATTGAGATTGGTTTACAGATATTGGGCAAAATATAGACTTCAAATTACGGGTAGATCAGATATTGAGAAACTTTGTACCTCACAATGTGAACAATAAATATGGAAAGTATCGATATAGACAGAATAATAGAAATGTGTTGGGAAGATAGAACACCCTTTGAAGCTATCGAGTATCAATTTGGTTTAAAAGAGGAAGATGCGATAAAAATTATGCGTCAAAATCTTAAACCCAAATCTTTCAAAGTCTGGAGAAAGAGAGTTTCGGGAAGAAATACAAAACATATGGCCCTTAAAGATTCAACTAGATTTAAATCTACTCATAAGAGAAAATTATAAATTTTGAAAAATCTTTCTACTAAAACTTGTCCTGTTTGCAATAGGCCTTTTGAGTGGCGTAAAAAATGGAAAGACTGTTGGGATGATGTTATCTACTGTTCAAAAAGATGCAGTAACAGGAAGTCGCAAAGATGAAACAAGTATCAATTATTTTCCCGAATCAACTTTTTAGAGAAAGCCCAATATTAAAAATAAATTGTGAAGTTTTGATTTTGGAAGACTCATTATTTTTTGGAAATGATAAATTTCATAAATTAATTAACCATAAAAATAAGTTAGTTTTTCATAGAGCATCTATGCACGCTTATAAAAATTATTTAGAAATATCTGGTTTTAAAGTTTTATATATCGAAAACAAAAATAATATTTCTACAGTTGATTACTTGTCGGAATTTATTAAAAATAAATATCAGAAAATAAATCTAATTGACCCTCATGATTTTTTAATAATGAAGAGAATTAATAATTTTGTTGAGAGTAATAATTTAGCTTTAAATATTTTGCCTTCTCCTATGTTTATGAGTAGTGCAGATTTAAAAGATTTATTTGCATCAAATGCAAAAAAACCTCTTATGGGGAGATTTTATGAGAATCAAAGAAAGAGCCAAAAGATATTAGTTAATCCTGATGATACACCTGAAGGTGGTAAATGGAGTTTCGATGAAATGAACAGAAAAAAATTACCAAAAAAAATAAATATACCCGATACACCTAAATTACAAAAAAATAAATTTGTAGTTAATGCAGAAAGGTCATTAGCCAATTTTGATATTGATTTTATTGGAGAAAGTAATAACTTTTTATATCCAACTAATTTTGAAGAGGCAGATAAATGGTTAAATGATTTTTTTAAACATAAATTTTTCTTATTTGGAGATTATGAGGATGCTATTTCTAAAGAAAATTCTTTTTTATGGCACAGTTTACTTTCTCCTCTTTTAAATAGCGGCTTATTAACCCCAGATGTAGTAGTAAATAAAGCATTACTTTTTGCCAAAAATAATAATGTTCCAATTAACTCTTTAGAGGGTTTTATACGTCAAATTATTGGATGGAGAGAATTTATTTGCCTCGTCTATAAAAAGTACGGAACAAAGATGCGAAATAGTAATTTTTGGAATTTTGAAGATAAGCCAATTCCAAAATCTTTTTATCAAGGAAATACAGGAATTGAACCAGTAGACGTTGTCATAAAAAATATTATTAAATTTGGTTATTGTCATCATATTGAGCGGCTAATGATTGTTGGCAACTTTATGCTTCTATGTAGAATTCACCCAAACCAAGTTTATAAATGGTTTATGGAAATGTTTATTGATTCCTATGATTGGGTTATGGTCCCAAATGTTTACGGAATGAGTCAGTTTAGTGATGGTGGTATCTTTTCAACAAAGCCATATATATCAAGCTCTAATTATGTAAAAAAAATGTCTAATTTTAAAAGTGGCCCATGGTGTGAAATATGGGATGGCTTATTTTGGAAATTTATTAAAGATAATGAAAGCTTTTTTAGAAAGCAATATCGTCTGGCAATGTTAACGAGAAATCTCGATAAAATGTCAGAGGAAAAATTAAATAATCACTTAAAAACGGCCGATAAATTCTTAAGAGATATTCAATAAATTAAGAGTAATAACCTACATTTGCCTTTGAAAAATTAAAAGAATATTATGTTATGAAGAAATATTAAGTACGGATGTTAATTTATAAAAAATTAGATTTATCTAATGGCAATTGGAACACTTTTTTTAAAAAGTAATTCGACGGGAATTATCACTTTTTCTGAATTAGATTGGATAACTACCCATCAATCTAATTTCACTAGGTTGGAGGAATCCATAGCAATTAAATTAGGTAGAATGCTTGACGCAGGATATATCAATATAGGTTGCCGTTTGAAATCCTGAATAAGTTTTTATTTTAATAATGAAGTATCAAAAAGAGAAAAAAATATTTTTTCGGGAAAGAATACATTCTTTGAATATCTTTCTTTTTTTAGGATTTAACCTTTCACTTATTTCTATCTTAGGTTTTATTTGGTTTAATACTGCAATTTAAAAAGTAGTTTAAATTATTGAATCTTTCCTATATTATAATTATCTTAAAGTAAATTATATTTTGAGCATAGGATATTTACAAAGAAAGGCAGCTTGGGAAATTTTATTAAAAGTTAGTTCTGGTGATTTTTGTGATCATGCTCTTGAAAAGGTTTTAAAAAATTATCAATTTAATCCTCTTGATATTGCTTTTATTACGGAATTATCTTTTGGATGCATAAGGTATAGAAAATTTCTTGATCTTTGGACGGATCATACATCAAAAATTACTTATAAAAAGCAGCCTCCAAAGTTAAGATGGCTACTACATATAGGTTTATATCAACTATTGAAAATGGATAAAATTCCATTTCCTGCTGCTATTTCTACGACTGTAGAAGTAGCTAAAAAAACGGATTTAAATGGTTTAGCTGGAACTGTAAATGCGATATTGAGAAATGCATCAAGAAAATTAGAACAAAAAATCTTTCCGGAATTATCTTCTGATAGAAAAGAAAGAATTTCATATCTTGAATCATTTCCATTATGGCTTGTGAAGGATCTTTATAAATGGGTCGGCAATAGACAGGGAGAAAATATCATTAAAGCATTTAATAAAAAACCATCAATTGATTTAAGAATTAACCAATTAAAAACTAATTTAGATAACTTTTTGAAAGTACTTCATGAAAATAAAATTGACGCTGAAATTATTAAAGATTTACATAATGGAATTACTTTAAAATCTAATCCAAGATCTATAAAAAATTTACCAGGATATAATGATGGACTTTGGACAATTCAAGATAGATCTTCTCAGTGGATAGCACCTCTCTTAAATCCAAAAGAAGGTGAAAAGATTTTAGATGCTTGTGCAGCTCCAGGAAGTAAGTCTACCCACCTAGCAGAATTAACAAATGATAATGCTGAAATCATTGCTGTAGATAGATCAGCAAAAAGATTGAAAATACTGCAATCAAATTTAGAAAGGTTAAATTTGAAATCTGTTAATACCCTTAAGGCTGATGCTACGAGTTTGATTGAATGTAATCCTAAGTTTATATCTTATTTTGATAAGATTTTATTAGATGCTCCATGTTCAGGCATTGGAACTCTTTCCAGGAATCCAGATTCTAGATGGTCTTTAAGTAAAGAAAAAATAAAATCTTTAACTTTATTGCAGGAAAAACTTTTGGATAGTATTTTTCCTCTTTTGAAAAAAGATGGCACTTTAGTTTATTCAACTTGTACTATTTGTCCCGATGAAAATAATCTATTAATTGAACGATTTATTAAAAAAAACAAGACTTTAAAATTGGTTAGCCAAAAGCAAATTTTACCAAGCTTGGATTATCCTGGGGATGGATTTTACTCTGCAATAATTTCTTATAAATCTTAAAAATATAATTTATTTTTTAATTGGAATTTTATAAATTTCGGATATGAACTTCTTCCATAAATAAGCTGCATTACCACTAGATAATGCAGATTCCTTATTATCGTCATAACCTATCCAGATCCCAGTTGTAAGGTTATCAATGGAACCAATAAACCAGAGATCTTTATTTCCATCAGATGTTCCTGTTTTCCCATAAATTTTCTTTCCTTTTATGGAGGCTGCTTTTGAAGTACCTTCTTTTACAGATTTATTAAGAAGTTTATTTATTTTCTTGTTTATTTTTAAATCTAATATTTTCTTGGAAATAGATTTGTTTTCCCAAATAGGCTTTTTTTTAAATGATTCTATTTTTTCTATGATTTCAGGGCTTTGAATCTTACCATTATTGTTTATTGCAGAATATGCATTTGTGATATTTAAAAGATTATCTCCGTAGGAGCCAATAGCTAATGATGGGAATTCCTCAAACTCTTGCTGGTAACCTAGTCCAAATGAATTCGCTAAATTAATAATATTTTTTAAGCCGATTTTTTTTGTTATTGATATTGGAACGATATTTGATGAACTTTTAAATGATTCAATCAAGGATATTGAACCTCGATAGTCTTCTGAAAAATTTTTTGGGCAATAACTTTCCCAGCATGTTGGTAAGTCTTCAAATTTATCGCTTAATTTTATTCCTTCTATTAATGCAGCAGTATAAGGGATTATTTTAAAAGTAGAACCTAAAGGTCTTACAGATGCAATCACTCTATTGTATTCATTAATTGATGGATGTTTGCTGGTTATCATTGTCCTAATTAGTCCTGTGTTTGATTCGATAGATAACAGAGCAAATTCAATTTCTTTAGGTCCAGCATATCTTGATATTTGTTGACCTTTTTCTTGCCAATCTTTGTTTATAGAAGATTTAATTCTTAAAAACTTATAATCATTGTTACTTCCGATTCTTTTATCTGTTTCCTGAAGAATAAAGTTAATCAGTAATTTATCATATAAAAAATTATCAGCTGTTTGATAATTTAATTTTATTTTTTCTTTAATAGCCTTATTCTTATTTGCAAGAGAAATATATCCATCAACATACATTGATTCAAGAACTTTATTTCTATTTTTAATAGCTAGTTCTAAATTTTGATAAGGTGAATAAATTGATGGAGCTGGAGCTAATCCTGCAATTAATGCGATCTCTGATAATGTCAATTCTTCTATAAATTTTCCAAAATAAACCTGGGCAGCCTCGTTTATCCCATATGCTCCTGATCCTAGATAAATATTATTTAAATATAGTTTTAAAATTTGATTTTTGTTATATCTAAATTCAAGTATGAGTGATATAAATATTTCTTTGATTTTTCTTTGAAAACTTAAATCATTATTTAGAAAAAGTAATCTAGCAACTTGTTGTGTAATCGTACTTCCTCCCTCTCTAACATAACCACTTCTAATATTTTGAATAAGGGCACGTGAAATACTTTTTAAATCTATTCCATTATGTTTATAAAATCTTTTATCCTCAGAAGATACAAAAGAATGTTTAAGAAAAAGTGGAATTTTATGATGACTATTATCTATTTCAAATTTGCGGCTTAATTTGCTTAGTATCTTATTATCAGAAGATGATATTACATAAGAATATTTGGTTTCCCGAGACTTTTTATTTTTAGATACGTCAAATTTTAAGGTACTAAATATTAGACTAAAAAAATAAAAAGATATTCCAGAAAAAATTAATATTGGAATTATTAAAACAAAAGATTTGAATTTAATCTTTTGCACCTTAAGCAACTAAAAAACTATGTCCTATCGCTAAAGCTGTAACTAACATTCCAGTTATAAGGAATGGTTGGGCACTTGCTTGATATTTGACATCAAACTTTAGAGGATCTCTTAGTAACCACATATCTTGAAATGTAATTTGTGGAATTACCAATAAAACCAAAATTACAGATGCTAAATGTTGACCAATAATGATTAATACTACAACCATTGCTAATTGAAAAATATCAATCAGTCCTGCACTTATTCTACTTGCATTTTTAATTCCAAATACTACTGGTAGAGAATTTAAGCCTAGCTTTGAGTCTCCTTCAACACTTTTGAAATCATTAATAACAGCAATTCCAAGTCCTGAGAGGCTATAAGCAAGTGTTAGTATCGCCGTCACGATTGTTAATTTCCCAAACAAGGCTTGTCCTGCCCACCAAGGCAAAGCTATATAAGATGCTCCTAATGCATAATTTCCAAGCCAACCATTCTGTTTTAATTTGAGTGGTGGAGCAGAATATATATAACTAACAAAGGAACCTCCTAATGCCAAAAGTAAGACGGAGGGGAAGCTGTGCTTAGCATATATATCCAATAAAAAAGCAACAATTAAACCCGCTATAAGTAATACCCAGATTTGTATTTTTACATCTTTAATTGAAATTTTCCCAGAAGGAATTGGTCTATTTGGTTCATTAATTGCATCAATTTCTTTATCAAAAAAATCATTTATGGTTTGGGTATAACCAGCCAGAAGCGGCCCACTCATTAACATACATGCTAATGAAGCTAGAACATTACTAAATGTCCATTCAAAATTCCCACTTGCAGCTGCTCCACAAATAACTCCCCATATCAAAGGGATCCATGTTATCGGTTTCATTAACTGTACACGGAGTTTCCATATACTCGATGTTTCAGAGGCACCCTTAATTCCTAATAGTTGTTTTGGATCATTCACTTTACTCTTTAACCTTTCTCAATTTCTTCTGGGAAAAACCAATTTTGCTCACCATTCTGAAATTTTGCGGTGATTCCAATACTTCTGCCGTCCGTCATTTTATAGCCTGTAATTACGGCTTTAGGACTCGAGGATATTTGATCGATTAATTTAGCTGGTAGTCTATCTTTTACTTTGTTAATGTTAATTTTGATTTTACTACCGATTTTAGGTAATAAGTTTGTTTCAGCCATAAGAGGTAAAATGGAAGCTATTATGCAAGATTAACAGCATTTGGACAATTTTTACTAAAATGGTAGCTCTTCGTTTAATTCCTTGTTTAGATGTCGCCCATGGCAGAGTGGTTAAAGGTGTAAATTTTGTTAATTTGAGAGACTCAGGCGATCCTGTTGAATTGGCTTGTAGGTATTCTGATGAGGGCGCAGATGAATTAGTATTCTTAGATATTAGAGCTAGTGTAGAAAATAGAAATACATTAGTTGACCTTGTCTCTAGGACCGCAAAAACAGTAAAAATCCCATTTACAGTAGGTGGAGGAATAGATTCTGTTTCTTCAATTAATGATCTTTTAAGAGCTGGAGCGGATAAAGTGAGTTTGAATTCTTCTGCTGTTAGAAATCCAGATTTAATTTATAAAAGTTCTAGAGAATTTGGCAATCAATGTATCGTGATAGCAATTGATGCTAAAAGAAAAGTTAATAAGACTGATGAATGGGAGGTATATGTAAAAGGAGGGAGAGAAAATACTGGAATAGATGTATTAAGTTGGGCAAAGAAAGTTGAGGAGTTAGGCGCAGGGGAAATTTTGCTTACTTCAATGGATGGTGATGGCACGCAGAATGGATATGATTTATATCTGACTGAATCTGTTGCCAATATTGTTAACATCCCAGTGATTGCTTCTGGAGGAGCGGGTTGTTTAGAAGATATCTATGATGTTTTCAATGAAGGCAGAGCATCTGCCGCACTTTTGGCATCATTACTTCATGATAAGAAACTTTCTTTAAGAGAAATAAAGACTTTCCTCCTTGAAAAAAAACTTCCAATTAGACCATATGAATAAAAAATTTAATTTAATACCAATAAGAAATAAGTTAAAACTTTAAAAATGAAATTCACAAAAACTATCGAAGTCAAAAATATATTTAATAGAATTTCTCATAAATATGACTTTTTAAATAATCTATTAAGTTTTGGGCTGCACAGATTATGGAAAAGGAAATTAGTTAATTTATTGGAACCTTTAAATGGTGAAGATTGGGCTGATTTATGCTGTGGAACTGGAGATTTAGCATTCTTAATTTCTGAGAGAGTTAGTCCAATGGGCTCAATTACTGGAATTGACAGTGCAGAGGATATCTTAAATATTGCAAAGAAAAAATCAGAGCTAAAAAAAAATAAATTTATTAAGTGGGAAATTCAAGATGTATTGGAAATTAATGATCATTCAAAAAATTTTGATGGGATTTGCATGTCATATGGACTAAGAAACTTGAATAATGTTGAAGAAGGAATAAAAAAAGTTTTTTATCTTTTGAAGGATAAAGGAAGGGCAGGATTTTTGGATTTTAATCACTCAAAAAAAAATTCTTTATCCAATATTTTCCAGAAAATTTATTTGAGATTAATTGTAGTAACCATTTCGCAGCTTTTTAATTTAGGTCCAGAGTATGCATATATTGAGAAAAGTATTAGAAATTTTCCAAAGAAAAAAGAACTGATAAATATTGCTATGGAAGTTGGATTTAAAAAAGCTAAATATAGGACTATTTTGGGGGGGCAAATGGGAATACTAATTTTAACTAAATAAAGAATTTAGTTATTTATTTTTCTCCAACAAAAAGAACACTTTCCCCATCTTTTGATTTCGCCCTCAGGAGTTGGGGAATTACAGAGAGTACAAATGCACATATTATTTTGATGGATTCTGCTTGGATGATTTGCCCAAACTATCTTTGCATTATTAGCTTTAATATTTTTATTTTTAATTTCATAATTTTGTATTATTTTTATTTCATTCAAAGTTATTCCAATTTTCTCGATTCTCTCTTTTAATTTATGCTTGTTATAAATTAAAGCTTGGCGCCACTGTGGATGATTTACTGCAATAGTAAGTATTTTTTTTTCAATATTTAGTGGTTTGCATTCTTGAAATAGTTCCAAACCGATTAAGTTCTTCCAGTTTTCTTTGATTTTGGAAAGTTTATCTAAATCTCCCCATGATTTTTTGAAATTATCAAGACAATTTTTTAATGGATGTGGATTCCTTTTATTCACTATTGGCAAATACTTTTTGTCCAATTTGTAAAATTTACTTATTAAGACTAAAGTTAATCTAATCTTCAAAAAGATGCTCGTTGTTTTAATAAAGAATTTGTGAAAGTTATTGGACCCGCAGCTAAGACAGCTTTTTATTTAAAAAAAATTCAGGGTCAATATCCAAGCTGGAGACTTCTTTACAAAATAAAATGTAAAAGTACCGAAAATGAGCTAACAAGCCTGCTTGGATATTCTCAAATAAAGAAAAATCAGCCAGTAGCGATAATCGCAAGAGAGCAGTTCTCAGGGGTTGGCCAAAACTCAAAAACTTGGTTTTCTCCAAAAGGCGGGATTTGGTTAAGTGCAGCTTACCCAATATTTTCAAAAGAATTTGCATGTCAAATATTTAATTTGTCTTTAGGTATTAAGTTATGTGAAATGCTTAGACAAGAGAATATAAATGTTTGTTTGAAATGGCCTAATGATATTTTGTTTGGTTCAAAAAAGTTGATTGGATTTTTACCAAGGTTGATAACAAGAGGCAAAGAAATTATCTATGTAAGAGTAGGACTTGGCATGAATGTTTTAAATTACACTCCATCAGAGGGTATTTCATTATCAAAAGTACTTCAAACTAAGAATATTAATCAACATTATTGGACAGCCAAAGTTCTTAAAGCTTTTTATGATTCAATTGAATGTAATAAGAAGAAAGAATATGTGATTAAATCTGCAAATAAGTTTCTTACTAAAAGTTTTTTACCTAGTGGTTATTGTCCTCATACATGGAAAATTAAAGATATTGATTTAAATGGGAATTTAAGAATTGAAAATGAAACTCAACTGAAAGTAATTAGAAGGTTTTGAATTTAATTGACTTTTAATTCAACTATTCTTCCATCTTTAAATTTGGCTATTTTTTTTGCGCGATTTGCAACTTCATCTTCATGGGTAACTAAAACTATAGTTATTCCAGATTCATGTAGTTTGTCAAAAAGATCTAATACATCTTCAGTGGTTTTTGAATCTAGTGCTCCAGTAGGTTCGTCTGCTAATAAAATTGCAGGGTTATTTATAATAGCCCTCGCAATAGCAACTCGTTGTTGTTGACCTCCGGATAATTGGTTTGGACGATTATTCATTCTTTCTGAGAGGCCAACTTTTGTTAAAGCATTCTTACCTCGCTCTAATCTTTGCTCAGGATCAATACCAGCATAAATCATTGGCAAAGTTACGTTTTCAAGTGCAGTTGCGTCTGAGAGAAGATGAAATTGTTGAAAAACAAAGCCTAATTTTTGGTTACGTATTTCCGCAAGCTCATCATCAGATAAATTCTCAACAGGAATTCCATTTAATTTATAAATACCTTCAGATGGTCTATCTAGACATCCAATAATATTCATAGCTGTACTTTTGCCTGAGCCACTAGCTCCCATTACAGCTAAATAATCACCTTTATAAATTTCTAAGTTTATGCTGTCTAAGGCTTTAACAGTTAGATCTTCTTTCCCATATGTTTTAGATATATTTTTTAAACTCGCGACTTTCTTAGACATTTATTGAAGAATTCTTCTAGGAAATATTGTTTGCTGTAGCAATAATATCTTGTAAGAAAGGAGTTTCCGAAACAGCTGTATTAGCTAATTTAAAAAGAGGATTAGACAGGATTCCTCCAAGAGCAGTTACTGCGACACAAGTATAAAGTGCAATTCTCAAGGGAGGTAATCCTACAATTCCCCAATTAATTTCAGGATATGATTTGACTATTTCAGAAGCTTCCTGTGGTTCTTTAACTACCATCATTTTTATCACTGAAATGTAGTAATAAATAGATATAACTGAAGTTACTAAACCAACTATTACTAATAGATATTGATGGTTTGCCCAACCTGCAAAGAACAAGTATATCTTTCCAAAAAATCCTAGCATTGGAGGTAAACCTCCAAGAGATAGAAGACAAAGGCTTAAGCCTAATGTAATTAGAGGATCTTTTTGGTAAAGTCCTGAGTAATCAAGAATTCTGTCAGAACCAGTTCGAAGTGAGAAAAGTATTACACAAGAAAATGCACCCAAATTCATAAACAAATATGCAGCCAAATATAAAACAGCTGCTGATAAACCATCTTGTGTTCCAGATACTATTCCAATCATTACGAATCCGGCTTGTCCAATAGAACTGTAAGCTAGCATCCTTTTCATTGAGGTTTGAGCTAGAGCTACAACATTTCCTAGAGCCATGCTCAATATGGCCAAAATGGTAAATAAAAGTTTCCATTCTTCGTCAAAAGAAGAGAAAGTTGTGCTTAATATTCTTATCGCAAATGCAAAGCCAGCTGTTTTTGAACCAACAGATAAAAAAGCTACTACAGGTGTAGGTGAACCCTCATATACATCAGGAGTCCATTGATGAAAGGGAACAGCAGCAATTTTAAAGGCAACTGTTGATAACACAAATACAAGAGCTAATGAAGTAATAAAGGATGGCTTGTTGATAATTTCTAAACCTATGGTCGCTAAGTTTGTTGAACCACTTAATCCATAAAGAAAAGAGGATCCATACAAATAGACCGCAGCAGCAGCTGATCCAACAAGGAGGTATTTTAAGGCCGCTTCTGAACTTCTTGGATCTCTCTTGAGGTAACCAGAAAGTAAGTAACTTGCTACGGATAAAGTTTCAAGAGATATAAATACACTAATAAGGTCAGTAGATCCACACAAAAGCATTGCTCCAAGGGTGGCCGAAAGAACTATCGCAGCAAACTCGCCAATTGGGCTACCACTTTGTTCTGTATACCGCCAACTTATCAGTAAAGATACTAGGGTTGATAAAGAAATTATTGCTCTAAATGCGATTGCCAAATTATCTGAATTGAAGGACCCAATGAATGCGCTTTCTACCGGATTACTCCATTGCAATGCCAAACTAACGAGAGAGCTGCCTATTGATAAATAGCAAATTATTGGTGCCCATTTTGATGCAGTTTTTTCTCCTGCTAAATCTACAAGAAGTGTTCCAACAATGCCTAATAGAATAAAAGCTTCTGGAATAATTGCTTGAGCATTTAAATTAATTGTAAAGATTTCGTTGGGCACTTTATTAAATTGGATTAAATTAGATGTTTGATTGTAAGGGTCTAAGAGTTAATCTTAACTTGATTATAATTTGTGGGTATGATTTTTGAAATTTTAAGAAGAAGTTACTTGAAAAAGCTTCAAATAATCATAATATGCCCTAACTGAACAAAAACACCAATTTTTGAAATAAACCTTGGATCACACACTTGTTATTGTTGAAAGTCCCACCAAAGCAAAAACCATAAGAAAGTTTTTGCCTTCTAATTATGAAGTTCTCGCTTCAATGGGACACGTAAGAGATCTTCCAAAAGGAGCTGCTGAAATACCAGCTGCGGTTAAAAAGGAAAAATGGTCAAGGATAGGAGTTAATACAACAGAAGATTTTGAACCACTTTATATAGTTCCAAAAGATAAGAAAAAGGTTGTTAAAGAGTTGAAAGATGCATTGAAAGGTGCAACCCAGCTATTACTTGCAACTGATGAAGATAGAGAGGGAGAGAGTATTAGTTGGCATCTCCTGCAAATACTTAAGCCTAAAATACCAACTAAGAGAATGGTTTTTCATGAAATTACAAAAAAGGCAATTAATAAAGCTTTAGACCAAACTAGAGATATTGATATGGAACTTGTTCAGGCTCAAGAAACAAGAAGAATCTTGGATAGGCTTTTTGGATATGAATTATCTCCTTTACTTTGGAAGAAGGTAGCCCCCCGATTATCTGCTGGTCGTGTTCAATCAGTTTCAGTAAGGCTTCTTGTTAGGAGAGAGAGAGAAAGAAGATCCTTTAAAAAAGCTAGTTACTGGGGTATTAAAGCTTCCCTTGTAAAAGATAATGTTACTTTCGAAACTAAATTATTCAGTTTAAACGGTCAAAGAATTTCTAATGGTTCCGATTTCGATGAACAGACCGGGAAATTAAAACAAGGAAATAAATCTTTAATAATTGTAGAAGAAAAAGTAAATGATTTATTGAAGACTTTTTCCTCAGAGGATTGGGTAGTCTCAAAAATCGAAAAAAAGCCTTCCACTCGTAAGCCAGTCCCTCCATTTACAACTAGCACACTACAACAAGAAGCAAACAGGAAGCTTCGTTTGTCTGCAAGAGAAACTATGAGATGTGCACAAGGGCTATATGAGAGAGGTTTCATAACATATATGAGGACTGATTCAGTTCATCTTTCCGAACAAGCCACAAGAGCTGCTAGAGAATGTGTCAGTTCTATGTATGGAAAAGAATATTTATCTAACTCACCAAGACAATTTAATTCAACTGCAAGAAATGCTCAAGAAGCACACGAAGCTATTAGGCCTGCAGGCGAGGTATTTAAAACACCAAAGGAAACTAGTCTAACTGGCAGAGACTTATCTCTTTACGATTTAATTTGGAAAAGAACTGTAGCTAGTCAAATGGCGGAAGCCAGGCTAACAATGATTAATGCTGAAATTAGAGTGGGGGATGGAATATTTAAATCGAGTGGGAAAAGTATTGATTTTGCGGGATTCTTCAGAGCTTATGTCGAGGGGAGTGATGACCCAAGTTCGTCCCTTGAACAACAAGAAATTATTCTCCCAAACTTAACAACAGGAACATGTCTTCAAGTTACTAATAAGGAGTCTACTTTTCATGAAACTAAACCTCCTGCAAGATATACAGAGGCTGCATTAGTTAAGGTCCTTGAAAAAGAAGGGATTGGAAGACCTTCAACCTATGCAAGCATTATAGGGACAATTGTGGATAGGGGTTATGCGAATATATCCTCCAATACTTTGGCTCCAACGTTTACAGCTTTTGCTGTTACCGCTTTACTAGAAGAACATTTTCCTGATCTGGTTGATACTACATTTACTGCAAAAATGGAATCTTCATTGGATGAAATATCTTCTGGTAATCTTGAGTGGCTACCCTACCTAGAAACTTTCTATAAAGGTAAAAATGGTTTGGAGGTAAAAGTTCAGAAAACAGAGGGAGATATTGATGGTAAAGCTTATAGACAAGTTGATTTCGAAGACCTTCCTTGCGTAGTCAGAATAGGCTCTAACGGACCATGGCTAGAGGGTACAAAAATTGATGAATCTGGTAATGAAATTCTGGCTAAAGGTAATCTTCCAATGGATATTACTCCTGGAGATTTAGACATAAAGCAAGTTGATCAAATTTTAAGTGGCCCATCAGATCTTGGAACTGATCCAAAAACTGGGGAAAAAGTCTTTTTAAGATTTGGCCCTTATGGACCTTACGTACAATTGGGAAATAATGATCAAGATAAAGCTAAACCAAGAAGAGCTTCATTACCCAAGGAGTTGAAAACTGATGATCTAACTTTAGATGAGGCTCTTGTACTTTTAAGTTTGCCTAGATTGTTAGGAGTTCATCCTGAAGGAGGAGTTGTTGAAGCTGATAGAGGAAGATTTGGCCCTTACATCAAATGGATCAAAAATGAATCTGAATCTGAAAATAGATCACTAAAGAAAGAGGATGATGTTTTTACTGTTGACATAAAACGAGCATTAGAAATTCTTGCGATGCCAAAAATGGGTAGAGGTGGTCAAGAGGTACTTAAAGACTTTGGAAAACCGGAAGAATTTAAAGAAAAAATTCAAATATTAAATGGAAGATATGGCGTCTATTTAAAATGTGGCAAAACTAATGTTTCGATTGCTAAAGATAC
>CACGFX010000004.1 GCA_902572395.1 uncultured Synechococcaceae cyanobacterium | reverse complement strand
ATACAACTTCATTAGAAATAGACGTTGCTAAAAGTAAATTTCAAGAAGTTCTTGAAGCTTATGAACATTTAAATAATAGTAATTTAAGGAAAATATATGATGACAAACTAAAAGAAAACTCTAGGATCACAAATAATACTAACGTTTTAAATAATTTAGTAATCGATTCTAATAATCAAAATTTAATAGGAAATAGAAGACCTTTTTCGAATGGAGAATTGTTTTCGTTGTTTCTTTTAATTATCATCATTTCTATAAGTTTAATTGGTTCAATTTTTATTGCTTCTTTTACTGGAAAAGAATTAGAGACAATACCGCTTTGGCTAATAAAATAATTTTTAAAAAAAGTCTGTGAATCCCTCTAAAAAACCTATCCATCAAAATTCACTGCAATCATTGGAATTGTGGCTAACTGATTTAGGTGCTGTGAAGGATTTTAATAATCCATCTAAATGGTATCTGTTACTTTCAAATTGGAATGCAACTATTATTTTTGAACAAGAAGATTTAAGTGTTACATGGGAAAGTGAAGGACAAGAAACTAAAAGACTATTTTCCTACTGCATTAATAGAGAAGATGTGGAAAATGCAATACTGCAGGGACCTTAAACTTCTATCTAAAGATTGTCTAAGATTTGCCTTATTATCCAGTAACTTTTCTCCAATTGATCATCTGTTATACAGAGAGGCGGCAAGAGGTAAATAACATTGCCGAGGGGCCTAATGAATAAACCTTGCTCCATTGCAAGACTCTTTATTTCTTTCCCAATATTATTGAAATAACCTTTTTTGTTCCCAATATCTAAATCGAAGGCAGCAATTGTCCCGGATACCCTTACCTTCTTTATATAAGGTAAGTTTTTAAATTTAATTAGATGAGATAAATGTTTTTCTTCAAATGAAAGGTATTTTTGTGGTTCTTTTTCTAATAAATCAAGGCTAGCGTTTGCTGCAGCACAACCTAAAGGATTAGCAGTAAAACTATGTCCATGCCAAAAAGTTTTTCTTGGGGAATCATCAATAAAGGATTGAAAAATTTTTTCTTTACATAAAGTTATTCCCATCGGTAAAAATCCACCAGTTAAACCTTTTGAAATACTTATTAAATCAGGAATGATTTTTGCCTTTTGAAAAGCAAAAAGGGTTCCACATCTTCCAAACCCAGTCAATACTTCATCGGCAATTAACAAAGAATTATTATTTTTTATAATTTCTGAAACTTTTTTTATAAACTGAGGCCTAACCATGTTCATCCCTCCTGCTCCTTGAACAAGTGGCTCAAGAATTACTGCAACTGTGGGAGTTTTAAGTAGAGTTTCTAATTTTTGGATAGCCTTATTTTCTTTATTTTCTACTTTTTCATCGTTCATCCAAGTTGAAGGCCATGGGACTCTTCTAACTGGAAACATAAGATTATCGAAATTCTCATTAAAAATATTTCTTTCACCTAAAGCCATTGCGCCAAATGTATCACCATGATAGGCGCCATCAAAAGCTACTATTTGAGTTCTTGTCTCTCCTCTATTTTGCCATGATTGGAAGGCAATTTTTAAAGCGACTTCAACTGCAGTAGAACCGTTATCAGAAAAGAATAATCTTTCTATTTTTGTTAATTCACTAAGTCTTTCCGCTAATTTTTTTGCCTGTGGATGTAAGAAATCAGCAAAAATAACTTGCTCAAGTTTTTTTGATTGATCAAAAATGGCATCCGCAATATATTCGTTACTATGACCATGAAGAGTTACCCACCAACTACTAATTGCATCTATTAGTTCTTTTTCAGGATCTTTAGTAAATAGGAGGGCATCTTTACCATGAGTTACTTCTATCTGCGGTTTGCTGTTATTGATTTGCGTAAAAGGTGGCCAAATATTTGGGTGCCAATCTTGATTTGGAGTGTTTGAATCCAAAGATTTCATTTAACTTATTTTTGAGTTTAATAGTGAGATCAACTTATTCTTGATGTCTAGTTCTTTCCATAGTATATCTAAATTATTTGAGTCCATTTTTTTGATGTAAGGAAATTCAGCAATTAAAGGTATACCAGTAAAATCCACTAGAGTTTTTGGATTATCTAGGTGTTTTTCGCCATTGACTACTAAACCTAAAATCTCAATATTTCTTCGTTTTAAGGCCTCAATACTAAGCAGGGTATGGTTAAGAGTGCCAAGTGAGCTCTTACATACAAGTATTACAGGAAGATTCCATTCTTTTATTTGATCTATTTGCAAAAAATTGCGTGTTATTGGAACCATTAATCCACCTGCAGTTTCTATAATTAGTGAGCCTTGCACTTTTGGCAATCCCAACTTGTCAAAGTTAATAGCTTTTTGATCTATTTCAGCAGCCCAATGCGGAGATAGAGGTTTTGTAAAGACATAAGCTTCTTTGATTATTTTCTCTTTACTTACTTGTGCAAGTTGTTCAACAGTTTGACTATCAGTTTGCGATTCAATCCCACTTTGAATAGGTTTCCAATAAAAGGAATTTAATCCCTTAACGAAAAAAGAGCTTATTAAAGTTTTTCCAATATCAGTATCTGTTCCACAAATTATAAATCTGAAAAAATTTTTGTGACTACTCATAATTTCTTTATGACTTGAATCTCAATTTGCCATGAAAGGTTTACTGTATTATTGTAATTCTTTGGCCAAAACTTTTGAATTTCCTTTAACTCTTTCACTGTTTTACGTTTACAGTTTGTTGATTGCGCCCCTACATTTTTAATGCTTCTAAAAAGTTTATATACATCTTCAAAATTTTCAAGATAATTAAACTGTTTTGAATAATGTATTTCAGTTGATTTGAAATCTTTTAATAATTCTTTAGAGCAAAGGAAATTAAGACCACTATATTCAATATCAATTTTTTTACAAGTATCTTTCCATTCAGGAAAACAATCTTTTGTTGGATATGAAATGATTAAAAAACCTCCAGGTTTTAATTTGCTAAACCAATTTTTTATTATCTTTTCTGGGTTGTTTAACCAATGTATGCAAAAGTTAGATGTTAATAGAGAACAGTTATTTATTTCAGAGGGTAAATCATTATTCAAATTCCATAAAATTTTTTTTCTCGATAATTTATTCTCAAGAAGCATTTTCTTGCTGAAATCAATTCTGGATACTTTTTGGGAAGAAATTTTTTCTATTTCATCTGCTAATAGTCCTGGTCCTGATCCTAGATCTATCCATTCTCCTTTTTTTTGGGGATTTAATTCTTTAATAAGATGAACAATCTTTTTTGCAAAAAATTTCTGAATATTTGAATGCTCTAAATACCGATATGCAGCATCATTGAAATTATTTTGTATTTTTTCATTCCACTTTTTACTATCCATTTCAATCTTTAAGTGTATTACGTAAGATCTCGTATAAATTTAAATTATTCAAGCAATGGCCTTGTTGAGCTAATCTAATTAAAATTGGCTTCCTTTCAAGTGTTTTATTTAAGGAATCTAAAAAGTTATTATTTGATTCATTGTCAAGAATCAAATCATTTTCTGATTTTATAAAAATAATTTTGCAATCTTTTCTTAAAAATACTGGAAAATCTCTATTGATGTAAAGTTCTTTTAAATCACTTAAAAGAAGAGTTTTATTTAAACTCTCTAGACTTTTATAAAAGATATTTTTAAAACTATTATTCATATGATTTGGCATAAATGATCTATATATAAATTCTTTCAACATATCCTTAGGTTCATCTTTTATGATTTTTGTTTCCATTCTTTTTAGAGATTTCAAAATAAAGTTTCTCTTATTATTTAAAGGAAGAAAATTATTAAAAGAATTTATAAGAACAATATGAGTTGCTTCTTTTAAAATTTTTTTTGGCATTAAATGAAAACCAAATGAATGGCATAAAGTCATCCTGATTTCTTTTTTAGATTCGCTTTTAATCCATTTTGCTTGATAATTATTTGTCGAAAAATAGCCCCTTTCATTATCTTGCCAATGCCAATTATTATTTAAAAAATCAACTTTATAATCATCCCAAAAATATTTATTTAGTCCCCACCCATGTTGAGTAATAATTTGTTTCATTTAAACTCTTTTAATACTGCAATGAAATTATTTAGCAGATTTAAATCTAAGTTTCTTCGTATTGTTATTCTGATTCTTGATTGCCCTACTGGAACAGTTGGAGGTCTTATCGCAATTGCTAAAAACCCATTTTCTTCGAGATATTTTTGTAGATAAATTGCTTTCTCTTCTTGGCCAACAATAATTGATAAAATGTGAGAATCTCCCTGAACTGGAAAACTAAAATTTTTAATAATTTCATCTTTCCATACATTCGCAGAAGATAACAAATCATTACCCCATTCTTTATTTTCTAAAATTTTTTTTAAACCTTCTAGTGCCCCAGCAGCCAAAGATGGCGCAAGTGCGGTTGTATACCTAAATGCACCACTTGTTTGGATAAGATATTCTCCAATTTCTGAATTGGAAGCTAAGAAAGCTCCACCGCTTCCAAATGCTTTTCCAAAAGTTCCAGTAATCATATTTATATCTGAACGACAATTAAAACTTAAACCCCTGCCTTCAGGGCCCAAGATCCCAATTGCATGAGCTTCGTCAACTAATAATTGAACACTATTTTTTTTGCAAATTTCCGTTATTTCTCTGAGCGGAGCAATTGATCCCTCCATACTATAAAGAGATTCAACAACAACTAAAATGGAATTTTTTGTGGGGTTAGATTTAATAATTTTATCTTCTAAATCTTTTAAATTATTGTGTGAGAATCGAACTAGTTTTGCTTGAGCAGCTTTGACTCCAACCAATAAAGAGTTATGGATCAATTTATCTGCTACTACAATACTATTTCTGTTTGCTAAAGCCTGGATAGCGGCTATATTTGCTTGAAATCCGCTTGGGAAAAGTAATACTTTCTCTTGATCAAGCCACTTGGCAAGTTCTGTTTCTAATAATTTATGTATTGGTCTTGAACCTGTAATAAATCTAGAGCTTCCTGAACCAATGCCTTCTAACAAGCTTATTTCGTAAGCAGCTTTTATTAAATCCTTGTCCCTGCTTAATCCAAAATAATCATTACTGCATAAGTCTATAAGTTTTTTATTTTGCGAATTTAAACTTAGAAGTTCGAAGGATTTTTTACCTAGAGAAAATGTGTTTAATTTACGGATTCTATTTTTTGGAATTTTTACTTTTTTCATTTTGGCAAAATAAAATATAGTGGATTTAATTAAAAAGATTTAGATTTACTATTAAAGTTTGCAAGGTATTTTTTGTTTATTAATATCTATATAGATCATATATTAAGAAGTTAACTCATCCTCTCTTCAATCACAATTATTGCTTACTTTAGAGGAATATTTCCCCTTTCCGCTAGATGATTTCCAATTAGAAGCAATACGGGCTATTAATAGCGGAAATTCTGTTGTTTTAACAGCACCAACAGGTTCGGGTAAAACATTGATAGGTGAATTTGCTATATATAGAGGCCTATCTCATGACAGCAGAGTTTTTTATACAACACCTTTAAAGGCCCTATCAAACCAAAAGTTTAGAGATTTTGCTAATCAATATGGTGAGAATAAAGTTGGTCTTTTAACTGGAGATATAAGCATAAATAGAGAAGCACCAATCTTAGTCATGACGACTGAGATTTTTAGGAACATGCTTTATGGCGAATTTGATGAATTTGATGATCCCTTAGAAAATTTAGAATCTGTAATTCTTGATGAATGTCATTACATGAATGACCCCCAAAGAGGTACAGTTTGGGAAGAAACAATAATCCATTGCCCTACTAGAACTCAAATAATAGCTTTATCAGCAACAATAGCCAATGCAGATCAATTGCAAAATTGGATAGAAAAAGTTCATGGGCCCACAGTACTAATTAATAGTGATAAGAGACCAGTGCCACTTGATTTTATTTTTTGTAGTTTTAAAGGCCTCCATCCACTTTTAAATAATAAGGGTAATGGAATTCATCCAAACTGTAAGATTTGGAGAGCTCCTAAAGGGCAAAAAATAAGAGGGAAAGTGGGCAGGATAATGCAACCAAAGTCTCCTTCAATTGGCTTTGTTATTTCGAAACTAGCTGAACGAAATATGTTGCCAGCTATTTATTTTATTTTTAGTAGAAGAGGATGTGACAAGGCTATTGAGAATATAAAAGATTTAACTTTAGTAAGTTATTCAGAAGCAAGTATGATATCCCAAAAATTAGATGTTTATCTTAAAAATAATCAGGAAGCAATTAAAGATAAATCTCAATGCGAGGCATTAAAACGCGGTATTGCATCTCATCATGCTGGATTATTGCCTGCATGGAAAGATTTGGTTGAGGAATTATTTCAGCAAGGTTTAATAAAAGTTGTTTTTGCAACTGAAACTCTTGCTGCAGGAATAAATATGCCCGCAAGAACAACTGTTATTTCTTCTTTATCAAAAAGGACAGAAGATGGTCATAGATTATTATTTAGCAGTGAATTTTTGCAAATGTCAGGAAGAGCTGGAAGAAGAGGAAAAGATACCCAGGGATATGTTGTTACATTACAAACAAGATTCGAAGGTGCCAAAGAAGCAAGTGCACTGGCTATAAGCAAACCAAATGCTTTAGAAAGTCAATTCACACCAAGCTATGGAATGGTACTTAATCTTTTACAAAATTATACTTTAAAGAAGTCTAAAGAATTAATTAAAAGAAGTTTTGGTAGTTTTTTATATTTAGGTGAATCATCAGGTGAGAATATAATTCTTGAAAATTTAGATAAGGATTTAATTGAGTTAAAAAAAATTACATCTAACGTTTCATGGAAAGATTTTGATGCCTACGAAAAGTTAAAAAATCGTCTTAAAGAAGAGAGAAGACTCTTGAAAATTTTAGAAAAACAATCAGCAGAAAAATTATCAGAAGAGATAACTAATGCACTTCCATATATTAAAGATGGAAGCTTAATTTCAATCAAAGCTCCCCAAATTAAAAGAAAAATTGTTCCAGGATTAATTTGTAAGAAAATATATGAATCCCAAAAAATTAAGAGTTTATTGTGTTTGACAATTGATAATTTATTTATTCTTATTAAACCCTCATTCATAGTAAGTATTTTTAATGATTTGGATGCAATTGATGTCTTAGGACTTGAAGTGCCAAATATGTATTTTTCTGGAGAGGTATTTAGGGGAGATGATATGTCGCAGTGTTATGCGGATCGAATTTTAGAAGTTTCTAAAAAAAATGATTTACAAACTCCACAATATGATTTGACAACAGAAGTTTTGGCACAAAAGCAACTAATTAATAATTTAGAAGAAACGGTTACTGATCATCCTGCACACAGATTTGGAGACTCCAAGAAATTAAAGAAATATAGAAAAAGAATTATTGATGTTGAAAAAGAAATAAATATTAGAAAAAAACTTCTTGAGGACAAAGAAAATCATAATTGGAGAACTTTTACTGATTTGATTAAAATTTTGAATCATTTTGGTTGTTTAAATGATTTGGAATTGACAGAAGTTGGACAAACAGTTGGTGCAATAAGAAGTGAAAATGAATTATGGATTGGTCTTGTTTTAGTTAGCGGTTATTTAGACGATTTAGATCCTCCTGAGTTAGCTGCAATTATTCAAGCTATATGTGTTGATGTAAGGAGGCCTAATCTTTGGTGTAATTTCAAGCCTTCTTTAAAGGTAATAGATGTTTTTAATGAATTAGATGGTTTAAGAAAATTAGTTTCTTTTCAACAAAATAAGTTTAATATTGAAATTCCTATCTATTTAGAAACAGAGTTGACTGGAATTATTTCTGAATGGGCTAGAGGAAAAAAATGGAAAGATTTGGTTTTTAATACTTCATTAGACGAAGGTGATGTAGTAAGGATTATTAGAAGATCAATTGATGTCCTTTCTCAAGTGCAATACTGTATTGGTGTTAGTAATAAATTAAAAAGCAAAGCTAAGCTAGCATTGAAAGCTATTAATCGTTTTCCTGTTTCTGAATCTAATGATCTTATAAAAGTCTCTGAAGATATTAATCCTGCAACAAAGAGAATTGACAATAATTTTTAAATTTTTTAATTAAATCATTGAATTGATATTCATTACTTCATCAAATTCATCTTTGTTTAAATAACCTAATTTAATTGCTGCCTCTTTTAAATTTAATGATTCTTTGAAGGCAAGGTGTGCAATTTCAGCTGCTTTTTCATAACCAATTTTTGGCACTATGGCTGTAACCAACATTAGTGAATTTTCTAAATTTAACTTCATTCTCTTTTGATTAGGTTTCATCCCATCAACTAATTTTATTCTGAAGTTTTCTATAACATTTTTGAGTAATTTTAAACTTGTAAGAATATTAAATCCAATAAGAGGCTTATATTCATTCATCTGTAAAGTGCCGCTAGAATTTGCCATTGAGACTGCATATTCAAGACCCATTATCTGAGTACAAACCATTGATAAGGCTTCGCATTGAGTTGGATTCACTTTACCCGGCATAATAGAACTTCCAGGTTCATTTTGAGGAATAATTAGTTCATATATTCCTGATCTTGGACCAGAAGATAGAATTTTTATATCATTTGAAATTTTAAATAATGCACCTGCTAATATTTTTATCTGACTCATTACTTGAGCAAGACGATCATGCGAGGCCATGATAGAAAAATTATTTTTTGATTTATAGAACATTAGATTAGTATCATCGGAAATTGATTTTATAGACTCTTCACAAAATCCTTTTGGACAATTAATCCCCGTACCAACCGCAGTTCCTCCCAGAGGTAAGAAATACAATTCTTTCAGACTCATAATAATTGCACTCTCAGCATCTTTAAGTTGCTCTGACCATCCTGATATTTCTTGCCCAAAAGTAAGGGGAACTGCATCTTGAAAATGGGTTCTTCCTATCTTTATAAGATCTTTCCATTCTTCACTTTTTTTATCAAGGACCTTAGTAAGTTCTCTGATCGTTGGTACTAAATTTTTGATTATTTCATTAACAACAGATATTTGAATAGCAGCAGGGAAAGTGTCATTAGTTGACTGAGATTTATTTACATCATCATTTGGATGAATTGGTTGATGACTACCAAGCTCTGAATTAGTTTTTAGAGCTGCAATATTTGAAATTACCTCATTAACATTCATATTTGTTTGCGTGCCACTACCTGTTTGCCAAACCTTTAAGGGAAACTGTGAATCGTGAAGCCCATCAAGTATTTCCGTACATGCCTCTACAATCAAATCTTTTTTCCTTTTATCTATTAAACCTAAATTGAAATTCGCAATTGAAGCAGCTTTTTTTATGAGGGTCAGTGAATAAATTAACTCAATTGGAATTAATTCTTCTCCAATAGAAAAATTTATTATCGATCTTTGTGTTTGAGCACCCCACAAAGCTTCCATAGGAACCTCTATTGTTCCCATACTATCTTTTTCAATCCTAAAGTTTTTGGTCATTATTCCTCTGAAAACACTGGTTTAACTTAGAAAAGGTTTTCAGTAATCCTAGATACCTAACTTCTCCCATATTACACTTAAATTATTAAGATGAATTGAAGGATTAAAACATTCTTCTAAGTCACTTTGATCAATAAAATCCATAATTTCATTATCTCTCTCTATATTTTGTTTGAAATTCCCATTTTGAGTATTCCACGCCTGATGCGCATTTTTTTGTACTAAGCTATAAGCCTTTTCTCTAGACAAGCCCTTCTCTACAAGCAAAAGTAAAACTTTCTGACTAAAGATTACACCACCATATATATTTAAATTTTTGAGCATATTTTTTGGATAAACTTCTAAATTGCTTACTATATCTTGCATTTCCCTGAGCATAAAATGCAAGCAGATTGATACGTCAGGTAGCATGATACGTTCATTTGAACTATGGCTTATATCTCTTTCGTGCCAAAGTGGAACATTTTCAAGTGCTGTTAAGACGTAACTCCTCAAAATTCTTGCTAAACCACTTACTCTTTCACTTCTAATAGGATTTCTTTTATGAGGCATGGCAGAACTTCCTTTTTGCCCTTTTGTAAAGCCCTCCTCAACTTCTAAAACATCAGTTCTTTGTAAATTTCTTATTTCAGTTGCGAATCTATCTAAAGAAGCGCCAACTAATGCAATAGTTTGCACATATTCTGCATGTCTGTCTCTCGATATAACCTGAGTACTTGCTGTATCAGGTTTTAAGCCGAGTAAATCACAAGTTATTTGTTCTACTTTAGGATTCGTATTAGCGTAAGTTCCCATTGCACCACTTATTTGTCCAATTGCTACAGAATCTTTCAAAGTTAACAATCTTTTTTTGTTCCTTATTATTTCTGCTAACCATCCAGCAAGTTTAAAACCGAAGGAAATTGGCTCCCCATGAATTGCATGAGATCTGCCAATCATTAATGTATTTTTATGCTTCCTTGCTAATAATCTGACCTCATTTTCTAGGTTCTCAATTTCTTCTAATAACAATTCGCAAGAATCTACTAACTGAAGAGATAAGCCAGTATCAAGTACATCACTACTGGTCATCCCAACATGTATGTATCTTCCTGAATCTCCTACAAATTCATTAACGCTTGTAAGAAATGCTATGACATCATGTTTAACTTCTTTCTCAATTTCTGTAATTCTAGATTCATCAAACTTTGCATTCGAACGTATCTCTTTCATGGCATTCTCAGGGATTTTCCCGAGGGAAAAATTTGCTTCACATGCAGCTATTTCAACCTTAAGCCAACTCTGGAATTTTGCGCTTTCAGTCCAGATTTTCCCCATTTCGGGTAATGTGTAACGCTCGATCACAATTTTTATTTATTATCAATTTAAACTTTATAACAAAATCGAATTATTGCCCTATACCGTTAAAGATGTACTTGCCATTGAACATATTTGACTGATTATTATTTTCCTATGTAACATTTTTCTGGCTAATAAAGAAAGCTTAAATATAAAAATGTTTGCATATATTCCTTCGTTAATCATGGGTAATTTTTTAGTTCTTATTTAAAATTGAAAGGTATTAAAGAATTTGGATCTTAATCTTATAGGAGTGCATTATTCAGTCTTTTTTATTGATTAATATATGATTAAAAAAAGTAGATTAGATCTTTATCTTCTAAATAAAGGTTTATGTGAAACTCGTCAAAAAGCCCAAGGTTTAATTCTTGCGGGCAAAGTTAGAGATATCAATGGGAAAGTATTGGATAAACCTGGACAACAAGTATTAATTGGATCAGAGTTTTTTATTGATTCCGCGCCTATGTTTGTATCAAGGGGCGGCGAAAAATTATTGGAGGCATTTAAAAAACTAGAAATTAAAGTAAAAGACAAAATATGTATTGACGCAGGAATCTCTACTGGAGGATTTACTGATTGCTTATTGCAGCAAGGCGCAAAGTTAGTTTATGGGATAGATGTTGGTTATGGACAAACTGCATGGAAGATTAGAAATAACCCAAAAGTTATACTTTTTGAACGAACTAATATTCGAAATTTAAAACCTAATGATCTTTTATCAAGAAGTAATGAATTACCAAATTTTGTTGTTGCTGATTTGTCTTTTATTTCATTAAAGTTAGTTTTTAAATCTATTGGTAATTTATTAGAAGGTGATTGTATTGAGGGAATATTTTTAATTAAACCCCAATTTGAGGTAGGTAAAGATAAAGTCAGTAAAGGAGGTGTTGTTCGCAATCCTAAATTTCATACTGAGGCTATAGAGTCTGTTATCTATGCTGCTAAGAATTTCCAATGGAATATAAAGAATTTGATAGCTTCTCCGCTTGTAGGCCCTGCTGGGAATCATGAATATTTAGCTTGGATGACCTTAGGAAGTCAATCAAATAAAAGTATTAATAGTGAATATATACAAAATTTAGTAAAAGAAACTCTTTGAATTAAAGAGCTTCTTCGTCTTTGTCGCCAGTTCTAATTCTTACAACTGAATCAATTGATGTGATGAATATTTTTCCGTCACCTATCTCTCCAGTTTTTGCTGCTTCAGCAATCGCATCTATTACTGAATTAACCTTTTCATCTTCTACGACAACTTCTACTTTAAGTTTTTGAAGGAATTCAACAGTAAATTCGGAACCTCTATATCTTTCAACTTGTCCTTTTTGCCTTCCAAAACCTCTAACTTCACTAACTGTCATTCCAACAATGCCGGAATTTACTAGTGCAATTTTTACATCCTCCAGCTTAAATGGACGTATGATTGCTTCAATTTTCTTCATGATTAAAGATTGAACATTCCTATTTTAATTGTTTTTTGGGAAAACATCCAACATTGAAATATCAGACAAACATTCAACATTAAGGCCTGCATTCTTGGCGTCTTCAATTAATAGTTGAGAATTTTCTTCAGAAATTATTACTGTACTATTTGACAACGCTTCCCACTGATCATTCTCAAAGTGTGTTTGAAGCCATAACATTCCAATTGCAGTTTTTGGTTGAAGGGATTTATTTAAGTTGTTATCGATAGTTATCAAACAAATGTCCATTAATTTTTCATTGAACTAAACACATATAAACCTTTCGGCGGACGTTATGAATGTCACTATTGATACAAAAATTAGATTTAACATCTTTTGACTTAGTCAATTGTAATACTTAGATTTGTTGATACTTTTGCGAATTTTTATCTTTATATATAGTTTTTATATAGGTTTAGTAAAGAAGTTCTACTAAAAATGAGTACAGCTAAATTAGAAGATTCGACTCAAAGACCGCTATATGGTGAAAGAATTATTGAAGAATCAAAAATAATTTGTTTCGATAATCCAAATAAGAAAAGAATTTATGAAATTTCTATTCAGTTACCTGAATTTACATGTAAGTGCCCCTTTTCTGGTTATCCAGATTTTGCAAAGCTAAATATTATTTATCAACCTAATTTGAAAGTCTATGAGTTGAAGTCTTTAAAGCTTTATATTAATAATTTTAGGGATATAAAAATATCACATGAGGAAGTTGTGAATAGAATTATGGATGATTTAGTGAATGAAGGTTCACCTCACTGGATACATTTAAATGCTGCATTTAACCCAAGAGGGAATGTTTCTATGCAGTTAGATATTTTTAGTGGGCAGAAAAGAAATTAAAAATTTTTTATTTCGTCTGATAATTTAAAAAATTCTTTTTTAAAACCAACTAGATTTTTATTACTGAGGCCTCCAATAGATAACTTTTGTGATTCTTTATTTACCAGAATCCACAATTGGTTAGTTGGTATAAGACTTATTATTGTTCCAAAAATAATTAAGATAAAAGAAAAGTAAATAAATGGTATTGACGGATCATTTTTAATTATTAATCCACTGCTGAGGATTATTTTTTTCAGAGATACTTTTGAAGAGTTAACTTCTAAAGGACCGTCATTGATATAGAGATTATTCCCGGAAAAATTTTCTATATTCGAAATTTTAAGTGGACCATTCTCGTTATCTATTGTTAAAAGGAAATTTTTTTTAGTCTCCGATCCTAATTCAACTAAAACTCCCCAAATTTGATTACCGATTTCTGGAATTTCCCTTAATTGTAATTGATAAAGGATATTATCTATTTCTAAAACAACATTTGATATTGCCCAATCTGCTTGATAAATAGTTAATCCTTTAAACCTGATTGGGTGATTAACTTTGGTTGTTTTTATTTCATTTAAATTTAGATCTTCAGAAGAAAAATTTAATTTTGAGATAAACTGTTTGGGAACACCATCACTTTCACGTTCTATAGAAAAATCGACTAATTTTACATTGGCTTTTGAGTTTGTGCTCTCATTAACAAGATCTAAAGTTTCTCCAGGAAGTAAATATTGTTCTTTTGATTGACTTGTAAAACTTCCATATGCTGAACCTATAAGTAAGACTATTAATCCGATATGTACAACTAAAGGGCCGATTTTTCCAATTAACCCCTTTCTTGCAGAAATATGGCTATTAAATTTGTGTGTTCTCCATCCTTTTTTTTTAAGTAATAAATCTACTTTTGATATATGCTCTCCATTTTGATTGATTGGATGACTTGTAGTTAGTTGCAGTTTGCTAAATTTTTTTTCGCTCTTATATTCAATCCATTTTAATGAAGCTTTTAATGAAGGAATTTGCCTCCTGAAACTACAAGCTGCCAGAGAAATGCAAAGAAGAATTAATGTAAATAAAAACCAAAAGCTTGTATATATATGATCCAATTGAAGTTTTAAGACTTTTTCTCCATCTAAAAATCCAAAAATAGGAGCTCTATCGAAATTATCAATATAGAATTTATTATTACTACCTTGAGGTATAAAAGTACCTATTCCACTGGCAATAGCAATAAAGATTATCAGCGATATAGCGAATCTTAAACTTGATATTTTTAAAATTAGATTCTTAAAAATAATCATTTAAATCCAATTTGAAAATAAATTTAATAACCCTAGGGAAACTAAAAATATCCCACTTAAAGTCGGAATTATTTGACTAAATTTTCTAAGAGCTAAAAATTGCTTTAAGTTTTCTGCAGTAGCTCCTGCAATAATTAATGGAGTTACTTGGCCTATTCCAAAGAAAAATAAAAAAATAATAGATATTATCGGATTTTTAGCTTGCGATACCCAAGCCAAAAGAGTTGCTAAAACTGGAGTAATGCAAGGTGAAGAAGCTAGTCCAAAAGTAGTCCCTATGGCAAAAGGCGCTATAAATGTTGGTATTCTATCTTCAATTATTTTTATATCAGGTCCATTCGGAAACTGAAACTTTAGAATTCCTAATAAATTTAAACCCATTATTATTGCTATTAGGGCAACAAATGAAGTGTAATAAGAAGGAATTTGCCCATATATTTTACCTAAGAATCCACTTGCAGCCCCCATTGAAACAAGCGAAAAAACTACACCTCCTGAAAAACTAATAAGTTTAAATTTATTTTTCTCTGTTCCTCCTATATAAGCAATTGTCACTGGAAGTAGTGATAATGAACATGGCCCAAGACTTGTTAAAAGTCCTGCGCTAAAAACCAAAAATATAGTAAATGGACCAGGACTATTAAGACCATTCTGCATAAGCAGATTACCCTTTTGAGATAATTCTGAAATAACTAAATTAAATGATTCGATAGCTTGAATTTAATTCTTTGAATTCTAACTAATTAAGAGTCTTTCGTGTACTAATTATGCCAATGAATCCTGTTGACTCTAATGAACATCTAACTAACATCCCTGCAATAAAAAAAGACGCTATTAATGAATTGCCACCATAACTAATGAAAGGTAGTGGTAACCCTGTAGTAGGCATTGAACCTGTTGCTACAGCAATATGCATTATTGACTGACCTGTCAACAACACACCACATCCGATAGCAACTAATTTTGCATAGTTGTTCCTGCACTTAAGACTAATTCTTAGGCTTATATAAGAGAAAACTGCTAAAAATCCTAAGAATAAAGTACACCCCAATAAACCAAATTCTTCCGCAAAAATGGCAAAAATAAAATCTGTATACATGAACGGCAGATACTGTAATTTTTGTATCGACAGTCCAAAACCTTGGCCAAATAGACCGCCTGAACCTATAGCTAATAAACTTTGAACCAATTGAAATCCATTTTCTAGTTGATCTTTCCAAGGATTTATAAATGAAGTAACTCTCAGTTTTTGATATTCGTTATTAAGGATGCTGATACATCCAGTAATTAATCCTATTGAAGCAAATGAGCACAGAGAATTAAGTTTTACTCCTCCACATAAACCCATTACCCAAAGAAGAATTCCAGTTAATGATGCAGTACTTAAATTAGGCTGTTTAAGTATTAATAAAATTAATAAACCAAAGGTTATAATTGAAACTAATTTTTTATCATTCTTTACTAGATGCCAATGTGCGAAAAGATTAGAAGCTTCTAGAATTAGAAAAGGTTTAATTAATTCAGATGGCTGCAGGCGTAAATTGCCAAGCACTAGCCATCTTGAAGATCCATTAACTGTAATTCCAGTAAGATTGGTAAGGAAAATCAAAAAGAATAAAATATAAAAAATAATTCTTGAAAACTTTAAAAGATCTCTAATGTTTGTATTAAGTACGAAATAAAATAAACCAATTCCTGGAATTGTCCAAATGATTTGTTTTTTTAAGAAGTAAGCCCAATTTCCCATTTCCCTACTTGCCACCCACCAACTTGATGATCCTAGTATGCATATTCCTAATATTGACCAAATTCCAATGAAGACAATGAGGATTTTTGCTTCATAAGGCCATATCGCCCAAGGTAAGGGAAATATAGACTCTGTTAAATTGCTGAAATTTTTTTTGTAATTAGAACTAAAGGTTTTTTTTCGTTTAGAAATTCTTTTATATTTTATTTTTTCTTGACTTATCCCCAATTTTTTAGATGTATATTTACTATTGAGACGTTTAATTGAGATTTTGCCAAGTCTTTTATTAACGTTTTAAAGTGTTAACGCAATTAAAAAGATGAATTTTCATAAATTTTATTTTTGAAGAACAAAGTAAAAAATGGCCTACAGATTCACTATAAATCTTAAGAATTAATTTTTTATAAAAAAAAACTAGCTAAAAGGCACCTCTCCGTGATAGATTCCGTGAGTTTATATACTTACTTAAAACCATTCAGAGGGGTTTCTAAACTATGTTCACATCAGTGGACTCAAATAGAAAAAAACTTGAGCATCCTTCTAATGAGAATGTTCAATTTCCTCATTCCCTGAATAATTCGATCATCAAAGAAAGTAAATCTGGCATTGCCAATCAAATAGAACAATTGCTTTCCCAAAATGATGAATACACAAAATTGCAATTAACAATTTTTGGAATTACTCTTATTGTTTCTATTTTATTAGCATCAATAACTGGAATTTTTCTAGGCTTTACTTTTGGTTTTAGTATTTTTATAGGTGCAATTGCTGGCATTTTTTACCTACGTTTGCTTGCCAAAAGTATAGGGAAACTTGGTAAAGAATCATCAGGTGTATCAAAATTGCAACTATTAGTTCCAGTTTGCCTCTTTATTTTTGCCAGCAAGCTAGGATCTTTGGATGTTTTTCCTGCGATGATAGGTTTTTTCATTTATAAGCCTTCACTCATTCTTTATTTTTCACGTTCTTAAGTAAATTTTTTTTATTCAAAACAAATGTTTTTTAATTCCTTGCTAACAAATTTTGCAGCATTAGAAGTTGGTCAACATCTTTATTGGCAAATTGGAAATATCAGACTTCATGGGCAGGTATTTTTAACATCTTGGATTTTATTAGGAGCGTTATTAGTTTTTATTTCTTTAGGAACTAAAAAAATGGAAAATGATCCTAAAGGCCTCCAAAACCTGCTTGAGTTCCTCTGGGATTACATAAGAGATCTTGCTAGGACGCAAATAGGTGAAAAAGTATATAGAGATTGGATGCCATTTATAGGTACTTTATTTTTATTCGTCTTTGTTAGTAATTGGGGAGGAGCTTTAATTCCTTGGAGATTGATTAAGTTACCAAGTGGAGAATTAGGAGCACCTACTGCAGATATTAATACAACTATAGCCTTGGCTTTATTGGTTTCACTTTCTTATTTCTATGCAGGTTTAAGCAATAAGGGTTGGAGATACTTCGAATATTATGTTCACCCAACTCCGATTATGCTTCCTTTCAAAATTTTAGAGGACTTTACGAAACCTTTATCACTCTCTTTCAGGCTATTTGGAAATATTTTGGCTGATGAACTTGTTGTTGGTGTTTTAGTGTTTTTAGTTCCGCTAATTCTTCCAATACCTGTTATGTTCCTAGGATTATTTACTAGTGCAATTCAGGCATTGATTTTTGCAACTCTAGCGGCCTACTACATTGGAGAAGCTGTTGAAGAACACCATTAGCTGTCTTCCAATACATTCAGACGCTTTTACAAAAGGTCTGTAATCTGGCAAAATATCTAATCGCGTAGGTCTGAAAATATCAGACCCATTCTTAAAACAAAGGATGTCCAAGCGTGTATGACAACAAAGATTATCACAAGTATTAAGCTCTTTATTTCAAAATTATGGATTCGATTACTTCCGCTGCATCAGTTGTAGCTGCTGGTTTAGCAGTTGGTCTAGGTGCTATTGGCCCCGGTCTTGGACAAGGTAACGCAGCTCAAGGTGCTGTTGAGGGTATTGCCCGTCAGCCAGAAGCTGAAGGTAAAATCAGAGGAACTCTTCTTTTATCTTTCGCTTTCATGGAGTCATTAACAATTTACGGATTAGTTGTGGCTTTGGTACTACTTTTTGCGAATCCTTTTTCCTAAAAGTTAATATTGCTTCTAATCCTTATTAGCAATATTTAAATTTAATTTTTTAACTTCAACTAAAACCTATGTTGGCCTTTAATTTTTTTGGTGCTACGGAAGGTGGATTATTTGATATAAATGCCACTTTGCCACTAATGGCGATACAAGTAGTTGCACTTACTTACATATTAAATTCTCTCTTTTTTAAGCCTGTTGGCAATGTTGTAGAAAAAAGAGAAAAGTTTGTAAGTAATAATATTATTGAGGCCAAAAATAAACTTTCTGAGGTTAAAAAATTAGAAGCTGATTTATTAACTCGGCTTCAAAGTGCTCGTACAGAAGCCCAAAGAATTGTGAGCGAAGCTGAAAATGAGTCTGACAAGCTCTATAAAGAAGCACTAGAACTTGCTAACAACGAAGCAAATGCTTCAAAAGAAAAAGCAAGACTAGAAATTGAAAGTCAGACGTCTGCTGCTCGTGATCAACTTTCTAAACAGGCTGATGATCTAAGCGAACTTATTGTTAATAGATTGATTCTAGAAAAATGAATTTAACTCTTTTAGCTACAGAAGGTTTTGGATTGAATTTCAATTTATTCGAAACTAATATACTTAATTGGGCTGTAGTAGTTTTTGGTCTTTATAAATTTTTGCCTGGTTTCCTAGGTAAAATGCTTCAAAAAAGGAGAGAAGGAATCCTTCTTGAATTAAAAGATGCTGAAGATCGACTACTAAATGCAACTAATGCTTTAGAAAAAGCGAAGAAAGATTTATCTTCAGCAGAAGAAAAAGCTTCTCAAATAAAAGCAGATTCCCTTAAAAGATCTGAATCAATCAGAATGGAAAGTGAGAAAAAAGCTATAGAGGAGATGGCACGAATTAAACAAAATGCAATCACTGATGAGAGCTCTGAAGCATCCAGAGCAATTTCTCAACTTCGAAAAGAAGCTGTTGAACTGGCAATTAAGAAAGCTTTAGATTCTCTACCAAATCGACTTGATAAAACAACACAAGAAAATTTGGTAACTCAATCAATTAACAATATTGAGGATAACTAATGCCACTTTTAAATTCAGTTACTACACCATACGCAGAGGCATTACTTCAAGTTGTGAATGAAAATTCGCAAACTGAAGAGATAGTTTCTGAGGTTAAACAACTCTTGGAATTAATAAATGATTCCCCTGAATTGGAGAAGGCACTGTCCTCTCCCATTTTAGAGACAAATGCTAAGAAGAAAATCATTATTGAAATTTTTTCAAATAAGGTTAATTCTTCTTTATTGAATTTCTTAAAATTATTGGCCGATAGGCAAAGAATTGGAATCCTTACTTCAATTCTTGATAGGTTTTTAGAGATTTACCGAGAAAATAGTAATATTGCATTAGCAACTGTTACTTCTGCAGTCGAGCTTACTGATGAACAGAAAGGTTTAATTACCAAAAAGATCATCAATATTGCTGGAACAGAAAAATTAGAACTTGTAACTAAAATCGACCCATCTCTTATTGGTGGTTTCGTCGCCAGTGTAGGATCAAAAGTAATTGATGCTTCTCTTGCTTCACAAATAAGAAAACTTGGCTTATCTCTTTCCAAGTAACTTTTAAATCAACCTTAAATTCTTAAATCCATGGTATCTATACGCCCTGATGAAATCAGTTCAATCTTAAAACAACAAATAACTGATTATGACCAATCTGTAAGTGTTAGCAATGTAGGAACTGTTCTGCAAATCGGTGATGGCATTGCAAGAATATATGGCTTAGATCAGGTCATGGCAGGTGAGTTATTGGAATTTGAGGATGGCACCGAAGGTATAGCCTTAAATCTTGAAGATGATAATGTTGGAGCCGTTTTAATGGGAGAGGCACTTGGTGTCCAAGAAGGAAGTAACGTTAAGTCCACGGGAAAAATTGCATCTGTTCCAGTTGGTGAAGCAATGCAGGGGAGAGTTGTTAACCCTCTCGGACAACCAATAGATGGGAAAGGGGAAATTCCAACAAGTGATACTAGATTGATTGAAGAAATGGCTCCTGGAATAATCAAGAGAAGATCAGTGCATGAACCAATGCAAACAGGTATCACCTCTATTGATGCAATGATTCCCGTTGGAAGAGGTCAAAGAGAATTAATTATTGGTGATAGACAAACTGGAAAATCTGCAATTGCTATAGATACGATAATTAACCAAAAAGGTCAAGACGTAGTTTGTGTTTACGTAGCTATTGGTCAGAAGTCAGCATCAGTAGCAAATATCGTAGAGGTATTAAGAGAGAGAGGAGCCCTAGATTATACAGTCGTAGTTAGTGCAGGAGCTTCAGAACCAGCTGCTTTACAGTACTTAGCACCTTATACAGGTGCAGCAATTGCTGAACATTTTATGTATCAGGGTAAAGCAACACTTGTTATTTATGATGATCTAACGAAACAAGCTCAGGCTTATAGACAAATGTCTCTTCTTTTAAAAAGACCACCAGGAAGAGAGGCTTATCCAGGAGATGTTTTCTACTTACACAGTAGATTGTTAGAAAGAGCAGCAAAACTTTCTGATGCTATGGGAGGGGGCTCTATGACAGCTCTTCCAATTATTGAAACTCAGGCAGGAGACGTTTCTGCTTACATTCCAACTAATGTTATTTCAATTACAGATGGACAAATATTCTTGAGTGCAGATTTATTTAACTCAGGATTAAGACCAGCTATTAATGTTGGTATTTCTGTTAGCCGTGTTGGAGGAGCTGCTCAGACAAAAGCAATTAAAAAAATTGCAGGAACTTTAAAATTAGAACTCGCACAATTTGATGAACTAGCTGCTTTTTCTCAATTTGCATCTGATCTTGATGAAGCAACTCAGCAACAACTTGAACGAGGTAAAAGACTAAGAGAGTTATTAAAGCAACCTCAATTTTCACCGCTGAACCTTGCAGAACAAGTTGCAGTTGTTTATGCAGGCGTTAAAGGTCTTATTGATGAAGTTCCTGTTGAAGATGTTACTAAATTTGCAACTGAACTTAGGGAATACCTAAAGTTAAACAAAGCGGAATTTATAGAAGAGATTCTTAAAGAAAAGAAATTAAATGATGGATTAGAAGCGACGCTAAAAGAGGTGATAAATGAAGTTAAATCATCAATGCTTGCCACAGTTTAAATTTATTTAGGAGATACCATGGCAAATCTTAAAGAGATTAGAGATCGAATTGTTTCCGTTAAAAATACAAGAAAAATAACGGAGGCCATGAGACTTGTTGCAGCTGCAAAAGTTAGGAGAGCTCAAGATCAAGTTCTTAAGAGTAGACCTTTTGCAGATAAACTTGCGCGAGTCTTAGAAAATATTCAATCTAGAGTACAATTTGACGCTGTCGACTCTCCTCTATTATCCAAGAGAGAAGTAAAGAGTATCTCCTTGGTTTGTATAACTGCGGATAGAGGTTTATGCGGTGGTTACAATACCAATATTATAAAAAAGGTAGAAATAAGATACGCAGAATTAGTCAAACAAGGGTACCAGCCAAATTTAATTTTGGTAGGAAAGAAAGCTATTGGATATTTTCAAAATAGAAAGGATAGATATGTAATTAAAAGTACTTTTAAAGAACTAGAACAGGTACCCACAGTCAAGGATTCTGAAGGAGTTACAAATGAGATTTTAGCCGAATTTCTTTCAGAAAATTCTGATAGGGTGGAAATTATTTATACGAAATTCATCACTTTAGTTAGCTGTGCCCCTGTCGTTCAAACACTATTGCCACTTGACCCTCAAGGAATCGCTGAGGAAAACGATGAAATTTTTAGGTTGACTACAAAAGATAGTAAGTTACTTGTTGAAAAATCAAATATTGAAAAAAGTGATTCAGAGAAGTTGTCATCAGATATTGTTTTTGAACAAAGTCCTGATCAACTATTAGATTCCTTATTACCACTATATTTACAGAATCAGGTACTAAGAGCTCTTCAAGAGTCGGCGGCTTCAGAACTCGCTTGCAGGATGACTGCTATGAATAATGCGAGTGATAATGCTAAAGAATTAGCAAGTACTTTGAATCTAACCTATAATAAAGCTAGACAAGCAGCTATTACACAAGAAATATTAGAAGTTGTAGGAGGTTCAGCAGTTTAGCAATAAGATTTAGGATATGTCTGAATACAATATCAAAGTACAATTTGAGCAAAATACTTTTAGTTTTTTATGTTCAGATGATCAAGATATTATTTCAGCAGCAAAAATGAATGGAATAGATTTACCAAGTAGTTGTTGTTCAGGAGTGTGTACAGATTGTGCATCCATGATATTGGAAGGATCCGTAAATCAGGAAGATGCTATGGGATTAAATGATGATTTACGGGAAAAGGGCTTTGCGCTTTTGTGTGTAGCATACCCTAAGTCAGATTTGAATATTGTTATAGGTAAAGAAGTCGAAGATGATTTATATAATGATCAATTTGGTAAATATCAAAAATGAAATTAAGTTCAGTTGATTATTATTTAGATTGGCCAGTTTCAATCAAATTAAAAAATTTAAGGGAATTCATCATTACAAATTTAGAAAAAAAAGGAGATTTAATTCGATGGTCAATTGTTGATATTCAAAATTCTATTGACTCTGTTGGAACAAAAAAACTTAAAATTAAAGCTGTCATAGCTATTTAAAAAATATAAATTGAAATATTTTTAATAATGGAAAATTCACCAACAATATTCATTATTCCAACTGGTATTGGTTGTGAAGTAGGAGGTTTTGCTGGGGATGCACTTCCTACCGCTAAATTATTAGCATCCGCAAGTGGATGTTTAATTACTCATCCAAATGTTATGAATGGCGGTACTCTTTCTGAAAAAGATAAAAATATTTTTTATGTTGAGGGTTATAGTTTAGATCGACTTGCTAAAGGAGAAATCGCTTTAAAAAGGGAAAAGCAACAGAAAATTGGGATAATTTTTGACTCAGCCATTAAAAAAGAAATATTAGTAAGACATTTACAAGTTGCTGATGCATGTGTTTCTACTTTAGGGATTAATGTTCATTCTTATGTGATTACAAAAAAGCCATTAAACATAGTAATTGACTTTGATTCTTCAAAAATCAGTGGTGGCATAATTGAAAATCCCGATACTCTAATTAATGCTGGAAAATGTTTAATAGAAAAAGGAGTTACGGCAATAGCAATTGTGGCAAAATTTCCAGATGATCCAGATTCTTTAGAAACTAATTTCTATAGAGAGGGGAAAGGGGTTGATCCTATCGCTGGAGTCGAAGCAGTTATAAGTCATTTAATAAGCAAATTTTTAAAAGTTCCCTGTGCTCACGCACCTGCTTTAAATCCAATTGAATTGAATGAAAATTTAGATCCTCGTGCAGCTGCAGAAGAAATAGGATACACCTTTTTACCATCAGTACTGATTGGGTTAAGCAATGCACCTGACATTGTTGAATTGCCGGCTAAAAATGAATCAATCTCACTCCACCCTGATCAGATTGAATCTATTGTTGTTCCTAATGGTGCATTAGGTGGAGAAGCAGTACTAGCAGGGATTGAAAAAGGTTTAAATATTATCTCTGTAAAAAATCAAAATACATTAAAAGTGACAAATGAATTTTATAATTATCCCAATCTTTTTGAAGTTGATAATTTTTTAGAGGCTGCAGGCATAATTCTTGCTATCAAAAAAGGAATCAACCTTGATTCAGTTAAACGGCCTTTAAAAAAAATCCAACAGTGTGCTTATAGTGATTAATAAGATATTGCAATGGGAACTCTCCAGTCACTTCCTAATGATTGACTGCTTAGTTTTAGGATTGGAGGAGCTTGCTTTCTTTTAAATTCCGCTTTTTTTATGAGTGAGATAATTTTTAAAATTAAATCTTTTTTATAACCATCTTCTTCTAGTTGTTGTAAATCTTTTTTCTCTTCAATAATTCCTTTAAGAATATTATCTAAAATAGAATAAGGTGGCAGAGAATCAGTATCTAATTGATCAGGACCTAATTCGGCACTTGGAGCTTTTGTACGTATATTTTCACCAATTATATCTACATTAGTATCTAACATATACAACTTTCTACGATTAATTGAATCTTCACTATCAAGCCAATTGCATAATTTAAAAACATTAGTTTTATATAAATCCCCAATTACAGATAATCCCCCATTCATATCACCATAAAGTGTGCAATATCCTACGGCTAGTTCTGATTTATTGCCTGTTGAGAGTAACAAATGCTTTTCTTGATTTGCTAAAGCCATAAGAAGTGTGCCTCTTATCCTTGACTGAATATTTTGATTTGTTATTTCAGCCATCTCGAAAGATATGGTTTTTATAAATGATTCTTCAAAAGAGGTCATCAAGTTTTCAATTGGAATGCTCTTGAAAGTTATCTTTAATCTTCTTGCTAAATCTTTTGCATCACTCTTCGAATGAGATGAGCTCCATTTAGAGGGCATTGAAACGCAATAAACATTATCACTTCCCAGAGCCGCTGTGGCAATTGCTGAGACAAGTGCTGAATCGATACCACCACTTAATCCAACTAAAGCTGTTTTAAATCCACATTTTTTTGCATAATCTTTAACACCAAGGACTAATGCATCAAAAATTGATGACATTTCGCAGTTTTCAAATTCATTTTTTTCAGGTTTTGTTTGCTTAATTTCCCAGCTTGAGAGATCTTCCGAAAAAGATTTTAGTTGCTTAATTTTAGATCCATTCTTATCCAGAATAAAACTATTTCCATCAAAAATTAAATTATCATTTGCTCCAATCTGGTTGACATAAATAAGAGGTACTTGAAGATATTGTGCAGCAAAACTGGAAACCTTGGATCTTAGCTCTAACTTTTTCAGAGTATATGGGGAGGCTGATAAATTTACTAAAATATCAACTTTTTTTTTCTTTAAACCAATAATGGGATTTTTTCTATGGATTCCTCTACCTTCTATATCTTTGTTGACCCATAAATCCTCACATATAGTAAAGCCAAGTCGCCAAGTTTTGTTTTTAATTTGTTTAATCAATACGGAAACTTTTTCTTCTGATCTAAAGTATCTTTTCTCATCAAATACTTCATACGTGGGAAGAATAATTTTCCGAGCAATTATTTTCCATTCACCGCCCTCAACCAACGCAATAGAATTATAAAGATTAGGAAAAAAAGAATCATTTATTATCTCAGCTATTCCGATTGAGATGCTTAAGTTGCCATATTTTTTATTAATATCTAAAGCTAATTGATCAAGAATTTGGTATTGATTTTTGATTAAACTTTTTTTAAAAAGTAAGTCATTTGCAGGATATCCCCATAATGACAATTCTGGAGTAAGAACAAAATCAGCGGCTATTGAGCTAGCTTTCGAAGCAATATTAAGTATTTTTTTTGCATTGCCTTCTAAATCTCCAACAACTGGATTTATTTGGGCAAGTAAAAATTTCATTCAACTAATTTGATGGATTCATATAAATTATTCTTCTTAACTATATCTATTAACGAAGACGGTAAGTTAGAACAATTAAAATTTAATCTAAACTTAGAACTTGAAATGTTTGGGGTTTTGATGGTTGAAATCTTAAATTTCACTTTATAAGTTTCTAACATTTTAAGAGTATTTGATTCCACAGGATATCCCTCTCTTAAAATTATAAAAAAACTTACCTCTAAAATAATTTTGTCGAAATTTTTCCAGTAGAAAATATCTTTAATTAAATCACTCCCAATAACAAAATCTAAATTATTAAAGTTATAAATTTCTTTACATTTTTTGATTGACTCTACTGCCCATTGGCTACTTATTTTTTGATTAAATAAAATTTTCGGATTATCTAAATCATCAATAAGAGTTTTCAATAAATGGCTACGAATTGAGATATCCTCTATGTGCTTTTTTTTGGGGTTGTTGCTTACATATGTAATGGTAAAAGAATAAATTTTGGATAATTCTTCAAGAATTTTTTTGTGCCCAATTGTGGGTGGATCAGCACTCGTACCAAATAAAGCAATGCTTTTTCCCATTTTAAGTTTTAAGGTAGAAAACTAACAAAATTATTATTTAAATTTCTATTTGAAAAATAAATATTTATGTAGTTAAAAATCTCTGGGTCATTAAAATTAATATTTTGGATCAAAATAGCAGGTTCTATAAAAGAAGTTTTGCTTCTTATAAATATCTCTTTTGCTGCTAATTTTCCTAGAATTTTTGTAGAATTTATTGCGATTGCTGCTTGTATAATTGCTATGGGTCCATAGGGTAATAATGAAAGCCCGTTAGTAAAGGGTGCTGTTAAAAGAATTAGTTTCTTAATAAGGTTGAAAGAGGTATTAACGCCGACTTGAGTGATTCCCAAACATAAATTATTAATGGATATATTTTTAAATATTTTTCTTATAGATTCGCCTTTCAACTTTAAGCCGTAAATCTTACTTAATTCGTTAATCAATGCAGTATCTAGTGCAAAACTACCAGCAACATCAAATAAAATAAAAGGATTAAGAGCTACTGCGGATGCCTTCATAGTCGAAAATTTACCAATAGTTGATTGAGCTAATTTCTGCCTTCTTTTCAATCTTTGTTCTTTTATTTTCAGAAACAACTTGTCAGCTAATTGAATAGAATTTAGTGTTAATAATATCTCACCATATTGATTGATTAATTTCGCTATGTAATTTTTGAGATTGTTTTCATTATTAATAATTATTGGAATATTTAAATCTTTTGGAAGTTTAAACTTTATATTTTCAATTATCTCTTTTAATTCATTTTTATTAAATAGATCGATTTTGTTTAATATTAAAATAATTTTTTTTCCATCTTTTATAAAAGAGCTTATTTCTTTTAACTCATTTCTATTTAAATCTCCCGAAACTATAAAAAGAATAAGATCTGAATGATTTATGTAATAGTAAACTTTATCTGGAAATTTAATATTGCAGAAATCAAATCCTGGAGAATCTAGTAGCTCTAAACTATTGAGTGTTTGATCTTTAAGAGTCCTCGTTTCCGATTGTATTTCTTTCGTGGTCCCATTTATAATATCTGTTTTGAATATGTCTTGTTTTAATAAAGAATTTAAAACAGAAGATTTTCCAACACCTGATTTACCATATGCGCCAATTCTTAATTTTTTTTCTTTGAGTCTTATAAGTTGTTGATTAAAAGAAATTATTTCTCTATTAAGAAAACTTTTTTCATAATTGGTAAGATCAATAGTCTCCCACCATTTTTTTAACAGTAAATAATTTTCTTTAATTTTAGAATGTTTCATGATTTATTTTTCCACCAACCAGCTAATACAGATAACACAGCTTCTGCACCAATAATTCCCACGAATCCCCCGAATTCATCTACTACTACTTTTACTCCTTTATGATTCTTGTCAAATTTAGTTAATAATTGATCTGCTTTAATCATTTCGGGAATGTAGTCAACAGGTTCGCAAATTTCTGATAATAATTTTTTATTTTCACCATTTATTAACTCTGCCAAGATTTTCTCACGCTTTACTACCCCTTGTATTTTGTCAACTTTATCTCCCAAAATAACCCACCATGGAGAGCTGTCAGACATAACGAGTTTTGAAATTTTATCAAGATTTGATGACCCATCAAGACACGGTGCCGAAACCCTAGGGGTCATTAAGTCTTTTGCTTTTAAGTCATTTAATTGAAAAACCTTAAATATCATTGCTGCCTCATCAGCCTCTATCAAACCTTTCTGACTTCCAATTTTTGCCATTTGTCTAATTTCTTCTTCATCAGTTGAAATTTCGTTTTCTGCTGTAATAACTGGAAATATCTGTTCAATTAATATTAAGAATGGCCTCATTAAAGTATTTAATATTCGCAAGATAGGAACAGATAATAGTGCTATTTGAACTGAAAATCTTGTGCCAAGAGCTTTTGGTAGTACTTCTCCTACCAAAACAACAAGTATGTAAAAAGCTACTGAAAAAAGGGTTAAACCAAAACTGCTATTAATTACCAATGCTCCGTATACTCCTAAAATAAGACTGCCAATTATATTAAATCCATTATTAGTAATAGTAATTACAGTTAGTGTCCGTCCAAGATGTTTTCTAAGTTTTAGAAGTTGATTTGCAGAACTTTTTGGTTTTTGTCTAGAGGCAATTTCTAAAATTCTAATTGAATTTACAGCTAAAAAAGCTGCTTCTACTCCCGAACAACATGCTGATCCAATTAAGATAACTATTATGAGTAATAATAATCCGTAAACACTTGGTTCCATTAAGCAAGATTAGTTACTAAATCTGTTTTAATTCATTCTTCCATTTTTTTTTTAAACACGCCAATACAGAATTTATGTTTGAACCTGACCATAAAGTTTTTGAAGAAAGAAGAGAAATTTTCTTGAATAAACTAAATGGAAAAGCTGCCATTATTCCAGGAGCTAATCTTGTAAAACATCATGCCGATTGTGAATACCCTTTTAGACAAGATAGTAATTTTTGGTATTTAACTGGTTTCGATGAGCCTGATGCAATTGCTCTTTTCTTATCGCATAAGCCAAAGGGAGAGAGATTTATTATGTTTGTCGCTCCTAAAGATGTTATAAGTGAAGTCTGGCATGGCTTTAGATGGGGTTTAGAAGGCGCAGAAAAAGAGTTTAAGGCTGACAAGGCTCACTCAATAACCGAACTAAGAGATTTGCTTCCAGGTTATATAAATGGTTCCGATGAACTTGTTTTTTCAATAGGTAAGTATCCATTAATTGAGAAGATAGTATTAGAGATATTTTCACAACAACTTGAAAATCGATCAAGATCAGGTATTGGTGCAAACTCTATAAAATCTCCAGAGATTTATTTAAATGAGATGAGATTAATTAAAAGTGAATTTGAAATAAACAGAATGAGAGAGGCTATACAAATTTCAGCAGAAGCTCATGAACTAGTAAGAGAATCTATCTCATCAAAGAAAAATGAAAGGCAAATTCAGGGTCTTCTAGAGGGATTCTTTTTGGAAAAAGGGGCCAGAGGACCTGCATATAATTCTATCGTTGCTTCAGGGGATAATGCTTGTATTTTGCATTACACTTCAAATAACTCACCATTGAAGAAAGAAGATTTATTATTGGTGGATGCTGGATGCTCACTAATTGATTATTACAATGGAGACATAACGAGAACTATTCCAATAGGTGGTAAATTTTCTAATGAGCAAAAAGTTATCTATGAAATTGTTTTGAGTGCTCAGAAAAATGCAATTAAAAGTGCTGTAAAGGGATCTAATTCTAGTGCAGTTCATAATGTTGCTTTAACAATTCTTATAGAAGGATTAAAAGAAATTGGTTTATTATCGGGAAGTACTGAAGAGATAATTGAGAATCAATCTTATAAACATCTTTACATGCATAGAACTGGACATTGGCTCGGCTTAGACGTACATGATGTTGGAGCATACAGAATGGGGGACTATGAAGTGCCATTACAGAATGGAATGATTCTTACGGTAGAACCTGGGATTTACATAAGTGATAGAATCCCAGTCCCTGAGGGACAACCTCTTATAGATGAGAAATGGAAAGGCATAGGGATAAGAATAGAAGATGATATCTTGGTCAAAGATACAAACCCTGAAGTTTTAAGTGTTGCGGCATTAAAAGAAATTTCTGATTTAGAATTTTGAAATTTGACTTATTAAGTTATTAGATTTATTTTTTATTAAGTTTAAAGTTCAAAATGAATAAGTCCGATTCATATGATTCGAAACTTTCTCAAGCAAGAGGCTTGGCTAGTCAGCTTGGCATGTTCGCAGAAGAAAACGATATCCCCAAAGATCTTTGGGATTCATTGGAAGCCACTATTTATGATTTTTATGAAGTAACTCATGATAGATAAAAATCCTGTTTAAATTGCATCAATAACTAAAATCAAGAAACTTTTGAATAAATCAATCAAAATGTGACCATAAACTGATAAATTATTTATTAAATATAAATTAAGTGAATGACTTCATCAGATAAGTTAAATCAAAGTTCAACAGAAAAAAAGGAAAAAAACATTGATGCACCAAACTCTAAAAATTCTTCTCCTAATTTAGGAATGATGGGTGCCACAGCTGTATTGGCAGCTGCCACGATTGATGAAGATGGGGTACCCACTGGTTATACCCCTAAACCTGATGAAGGAAGGTTCTTAATTAAAGTATTGTGGTTACCTGATAATGTGGCTTTAGCAGTGGATCAAATAGTAGGTGGAGGCCCAAGCCCTCTTACTGCCTATTATTTTTGGCCAAGAGATGATGCTTGGGAAAAATTAAAAAGTGAACTTGAGAATAAAGGTTGGATTACAGATAACGAAAGAGTGGAGATATTGAATAAAGCTACTGAAGTGATAAACTACTGGCAAGAAGAAGGTAAGACAAAAAAATTAGAAGAAGCCAAATTAAAGTTTCCAGAAGTAACTTTTTGTGGAACCGCTTAAATATTAGTTCTTTGCTGCTTGTATCCTAGCCTCAGCCTTTGAAGCCTCTTTCAAGGCTTTAATTTTCTCTGGATTTTTTTCACTTTCAGAAAATTTGCTAATTGTTAATTTTGCTTCTTGAAGATCTTGTTCAGCATTTTGTACATTAATTTCAGAACCAATTTCAGCATTATTTACTAAAACTATAACTTCATCTGATTCAATTTCAGCGAAGCCTCCCATAAGAGCTATTGATTTCCACTGGGAATTCATTCTTAGCCTTAAAACGCCAATATCTATAGCAGTAACTAAAGAAATGTGTCCTGGAAGTATACCAAGTTGACCGGTAGTACTAGGAAGGATTACTTCTTCAGCTTCGCCTTGGTAAACATTTTTATTGGGAGCTAAAACTTTTAGAGAAATTGCCATTAATTTAAAATTATTGAAGGTTAAATATATATGTAGATATTTATTTTTCTGATTTTATTTTTTCAGCCTTAGCTTTAACTTCATCAATATTACCAACTAAGTAAAATGCCTGTTCTGGTAAATCATCCAATTCACCTGATAAAATCATATTGAAACCTGCAATGGTATCTTCTAATTTTACATATTTACCAGACATTCCTGTAAATATTTCTGCTACAAAGAAAGGCTGGGAGAGGAATTTTTCAATTTTTCTAGCCCTGTCTACTGTTAATCTATCTTCTTCAGAAAGCTCATCTAAACCAAGGATTGCGATAATATCTTGAAGTTCTTTATATCTTTGTAAAGTTGATTGGACAGCTCTGGCTGTTTTGTAGTGTTCATCGCCAACAACTGATGGTTGTAACATAGTGCTCGTTGAGTCTAATGGATCAACGGCTGGATAAATTCCCTTGGCTGCAAGAGCTCTGGCAAGCACGGTAGTAGCATCTAAGTGGGCAAAGGTTGTAGCTGGAGCAGGGTCTGTTAGGTCATCAGCAGGTACGTAAACAGCCTGGATAGAAGTTATTGAACCTTCTAATGTAGATGTAATTCTTTCTTGCAATTCACCAACATCAGTTCCCAGAGTCGGTTGGTATCCAACAGCTGAAGGCATTCTTCCAAGTAATGCAGATACTTCAGAACCAGCTTGAACGAATCTAAAAATGTTATCAACAAAAAGTAGAACGTCTTGTTTATTCACATCTCTAAAATGTTCGGCCATTGTAAGTGCTGATAAGCCTACTCTCATTCTCGCACCAGGTGGCTCATTCATCTGTCCAAAACACAAGGCAACTTTTGATTGAGTTAAATCATCTGCATTGATAACTCCCGATTCTTTAAATTCTTCATATAAATCGTTCCCTTCTCTAGTTCTTTCTCCTACTCCGCCAAAAACAGAAACTCCACCATGCTCCTTTGCGATGTTATTAATTAATTCTTGAATAAGAACTGTCTTTCCAACTCCAGCACCTCCGAATAATCCAACTTTTCCTCCTTGTCTGTAAGGAGCCAAAAGGTCAATAACTTTAATACCAGTTTCAAAAACTTTTGGCTTAGTTTCTAGGTCAGTTAACTTTGGTGCAGCTCTATGAATTGGAGCAGTATCTTTAGTATTGACTGGCCCTTGTTCATCTACTGGTTCTCCTAAAACATTAAATATTCTTCCTAAGGTTGCTTCTCCTACAGGTACAGATATTGGTGCTCCTGTGTCGATCGCCTCCATGCCTCTTACAAGGCCGTCTGTGCCACTCATTGCCACTGCTCTTACTCTATGGTCTCCTAGGAGCTGTTGTACTTCCGCAGTGAGCGCTATGTCTTGCCCAGCTGGATTTTTAGCTTCAATTCTTAAAGCATTTAATATTTTAGGCAATTTCCCGGCTGGAAATTCTACATCTAGAACAGGACCAATTACCTGACGTACTACGCCTTTTGTTTGTGAAGAAGTTGATGGAGTTGCTACCATTTTTTATTGATTGGTGATGAATAGCTGATTTAAACAGCTCATAATCCGAAAATACTACCACCTTATGGGTAGATTCGTTAAATGGGTTCGGCCACCCGCACAGTTTAACTATGGTTTAATTGCCGCTTTGCAGATTATGTTGTTGATGATACGGAAGGAAATTTCTCTTTCCAATTTTATGACGCAAAGCGTCTCAATCATGATCCTCCATTAATCTATGGCAGCTGTTTCACTTACAGTCTCTACAGTAAAACCACTGGGAGATAGAATATTCATTAAAGTTTCCGCATCTGAGGAAAAAACTGCTGGGGGCATTCTTTTGCCTGATTCAGCTAAAGAAAAACCACAGGTTGGAGAAGTTGCTCAGGTTGGCCCTGGCAAACTTAATGACGATGGTTCTCGACAAACTCCAGAAGTGAGTATTGGCGATAAAGTTTTGTACAGCAAATATGCTGGCACAGACATTAAATTGGGAGGAGATGAATATGTCTTGCTCTCAGAAAAGGATATTTTAGCTGTAGTAAGCTAAAATATTTGTTTCAAAAATTATTAAAACTTATTATTAAATCACTGCCTAAACATGGCTAAAAGAATTATTTACAATGAGCAAGCTCGTAGAGCGCTCGAGAGAGGAATTGATATCCTTGCTGAGTCTGTGGCTGTAACGCTTGGACCAAAAGGAAGAAATGTTGTACTAGAGAAAAAATTTGGTGCTCCACAAATTATCAATGATGGTGTCACAATCGCTAAAGAAATCGAATTAGAGGACCACATTGAAAACACAGGGGTTGCTTTAATAAGACAAGCTGCTTCAAAAACTAACGATGCAGCTGGGGATGGTACCACAACAGCCACTGTTTTAGCTCATGCAATGGTTAAAGCAGGGTTGAGAAACGTTGCCGCAGGAGCTAATGCAATTACCTTAAAAAAAGGAATTGATAAAGCGACTGAATTTCTAGTTGGTAAAATTCAAGAGAATTCCAAACCTATTAGCGACAGCAATGCTATAGCGCAATGTGGAACTATTGCTGCTGGAAACGATGAAGAAGTTGGTCAAATGATTGCCAATGCTATGGATAAAGTTGGTAAAGAAGGTGTTATCTCCTTAGAAGAAGGAAAATCCATGACTACTGAATTAGAAGTTACCGAGGGGATGCGCTTTGATAAAGGCTACATCTCACCTTACTTCGCAACAGACACCGAGAGAATGGAGGCTGTTTTAGATGAACCATATATCCTTCTAACTGATAAAAAAATTGCCTTAGTTCAAGATTTAGTTCCCGTTTTGGAACAAATAGCTAAAACTGGTAAACCACTAGTCATTATTGCAGAAGATATTGAAAAAGAAGCTTTAGCAACTCTTGTTGTTAATAGATTACGAGGCGTGTTAAATGTTGCGGCAGTAAAAGCTCCTGGATTTGGGGATAGAAGAAAAGCCATGCTTGAAGATATGGCCGTTTTAACTAATGGACAACTAATTACTGAAGATGCAGGCTTGAAATTAGAGAATGCTACCTTAGATATGCTCGGAACTGGTAGAAGAATAACTATCAATAAAGAAACTACAACTATTGTAGCTGAAGGTAATGAGCAAGCAGTTAAAGCTAGATGTGATCAAATTAAGAAGCAAATGGATGAAACAGATTCCTCTTATGATAAAGAAAAGCTTCAAGAACGTCTGGCTAAATTAGCTGGAGGTGTAGCAGTGATTAAGGTTGGGGCTGCTACTGAAACTGAGATGAAGGATAAAAAGCTTCGTCTTGAGGATGCTATTAATGCAACAAAAGCAGCCGTTGAAGAAGGAATTGTACCTGGAGGAGGAACAACTCTAGCTCATTTATCTCCTATTCTAAAAGAATGGGCTGATAAAAATTTAGAAGGAGAGGAATTAATTGGAGCTAACATTGTAGAAGCTTCACTTACTGCTCCTCTTATGAGAATTGCTGAAAATGCAGGTTCTAATGGAGCTGTTATTGCTGAAAATGTAAAAACTAAACCATTTAATGATGGATTCAATGCTGCTACAGGAGAATATGTAGATATGTCTTCTGCTGGTATAGTTGATCCTGCAAAAGTTACACGTTCAGGATTACAAAATGCAGCTTCAATAGCAGGAATGGTTTTAACTACCGAATGCATAGTTGCAGATTTACCTGAGAAAAAAGATTCAGCTGCTCCAGCAGGCTCTCCCGGTATGGGCGGAGACTTTGATTACTAACTAAACAATGGTTTTTAATAAATTTAAAAGGGATCATTCAGAATGGTCCCTTTTTTAGTCAACTTTTATGAAATCCAACCAGCGCTAAGAATAATTGCGAGAGACAAAAATATCACTAAAAAAGTCCAAGTTATTTTGTTTAGAGAGGCTTCTGCACTGCTTGCACTGTTGAACATAGAGCTTCCACTGGCGGCTATTCCTCCCATTCCATCACCTTTGGGACTATGAAGTAAAACTAAGAGAATGAGAAGAACTCCAGAAAATACCCAAATCCAACTAATAATTTGAATCATTGCTTTAAAAAACTTTTATATACTTTAAACGTGTTGAACTACCTTATTATAGCCCTTTAATTCAATTTCTTGAATAAGCGATTTGCCTGTCATTTCTCTTGGTACTGGTAAATTTAATAATTGCAATAAAGTGGGAGCAATATCTGCTAGGCCTGCGTTTTCTCTTAAATAAATTTCATTTCCCATATTTGGTATTTTTCTTTTTTCACCTTCAATTAAAATTAATGGAACTTTATTTATTGTGTGTGCTGTCCATGGTTCTCCTTCAGATCCTTTCATTACCTCTGCGTTACCATGATCGGCTGTAATAACAATGCTTCCGCCCATTTCTCCAGTAGCATTAACTATTTGACCTATACATTTATCTACTTTTTCTATAGCTTTAATTGTTGCATCCATGTTGCCTGTATGACCAACCATATCAGGATTGGCAAAATTGATTACGACAAAAGCATAATTACCGCTTTTAATTGCTTTAGAGCAACTAATAGTTAATTCCTCAGCAGACATTTCGGGTTTCATATCATAGGTTGCGACTCTTGGAGATGGAATCAAATGTCTCTCTTCTCCAGGTAAGGGTATTTCAACTCCTCCATTGAAAAAGTATGTTACGTGAGGATATTTTTCAGTTTCCGCGGTTCTGTATTGTTTAAGTCCGTTTTCTGAAACTATTTGGCCTATAAAATTATTGAGTGATTCAGGAGGGAATGCAACTTTAACGGAAAAGTTGGGATCATATTGAGTAAAAGTAACAAAATCTAAATTTGGATAATTTTTTCTTTTAAAGTCTGAGAATTGATTATGTGAAAGGGATTTGACTATTTGTCTTGATCTGTCAGGACGAAAGTTGAAGCAAATCAAACTATCTCCATCTTTAAGATAGTTTTCAGACATTCGTATGGGCTCTATAAATTCATCGGTTATGTTTTTGGCATAACTTTTTTCTATGTAATCCTTGGGAGAAATATTTGTTATTTGAATATCTGGATCAGTCAAATTAGAATATGCTTTTTCTGTTCTATCCCATAAAAGATTTCTATCCATTATCCAGTATCTTCCGCATATGGAAGCTATTTCGCCTACGTTAAATTTTTTTATGCATGATTCTATTTGATTTAAATATTTCGAAGCACTTTTTGCAGGAGTGTCTCTCCCATCAGTAATAATATGGATTGCAACTTTTTTAAGTTTATTATCAGATGCCCATTTTATTAAACCTAATAAATGATTGATATGACTATGAACTCCTCCATCGGAACATAATCCCGTGATATGCAAAGTAGAATTATTTTTCTTTAATGAAGCAGCCATCTCTTTTAACTCATTTACCAAGCCTAATTGATTATTTTTTACAATATTCGAAATCCTTACGAGTTCTTGTTGTATTATTCTTCCCGAACCAATGGTAAGGTGCCCAACCTCTGAATTGCCCATTTGACCATCTGGTAGGCCTACATCAGATCCACTGGCACTTATTAGCGTGTGAGGGTAAGCATGCCACAAAGAGTCCATGATTGGTGTATTGGCACTTTCTATAGCATTATCTAATTTTTCTTTTCGATATCCCCATCCATCTAGTATTGCAAGAACTACAGGGCTCTGAGGAACACTTAAACTTTTTATATTTTTGCTGCTAATCTTTGACATACTTTAGATCAAATTCATTTTTAACTGATCCAACCTTAAATTTAGCTTTAAACGTTACTCTTTAACAATTTATATTTAACATAGTTAGCTTTTGCTAATTTATGAAAATATTAGATTAATTTTATTGCTTGTTAAATCATGTCCAAGAAGATAAAAAAGATCGTAATACTTACTGAAGTTGAACTTAGAAAAACTATTTCGCGTTTAACTTGCGAAATTATCGAAAAAGTTAAAAAACTGGATAATCTCATATTGATTGGTGTCCCTACAAGAGGAATTGCTCTGACCGAAGTGCTAGAAAAGGAATTATTCTCTAGAACAGGTTTAAGAGTTAGAAAAGGAACAATTGATCCGACTTTTTATAGAGATGACCAAAATAGAGTTGGCACTCGCCTAATACAAGCTGCTGATATTCCAACTCCTATTGAGAAAAAAGAAATTCTTTTAATAGATGATGTAATTTATACAGGTAGAACAATTAGAGCTGCAATGGATGCTTTATATTCATGGGGCAGACCTCAAAGGGTGATGTTATTAGTAATGATAGATAGAGGTCATAGAGAATTACCTATTCAGCCAGATTTTTGTGGTAAAAAAGTGCCAACTAGTAAAATTGAAAGTATCAGTTTACGTTTAAATAATGTTGATAATGAAGAAGGAGTTTTCTTGAATAGCTATCTTTCAGAAGATATTTCCTAAATTATATTCTCCAAAAAATTCATCTTTAACATCAAAACACTTAACCAATAAATCAGCATTTTTCGTAATTTTAAAAAAAAGTTTTAAAGTATCTTCTCCAATCTTAGATTTATTTTTTAATGCTATTTTGAGTGGCTTTTTGTCCCATTTTATAATTTCTTCTTCATTTTGGATCTCTGATAACTTTGGTAATCCATTTTCAAAAATAACATCATATGCTCTATCTTTTTGTGTCTCTCCAATTATTATTTCGAATATTTTCTGATTGTTTTTACTGGCTTGAAGGATCAATTTAAAGGGTGTTTCTGTTGGCCATGTTTGACCTTTACAAAAAATAGGATGCCAAAAGTGTTTTTGCTCTCTTTTATTAAATAGTCTTATAGATAACCCTTTGTTTAATATGTCTTTAATTTTTACCCCCGGGGTCATTGCTAAAGCTCCCAAAGCTATTGATTCAATAGGAGGTGGCGACTTTAATTGAATTTTTGGAATTTTTTTTGTTATCCATTCTTGAATCAATGGTATTTGACTTCCTCCACCAACCAAAACTATTGCATTTAAGTCTTCAACTGTGCAAAATTTACCTCTTGCTTGATTTAATAAATCTTTTAGTAAAGAGTTAAGGTGATTAAGCAAATTATTTTCAATGAGTATTTTCTCAAATATTTCTTTACTAAGATAAAATTCACTTTCATTATTTTTTTCAGTAAATAATTTTATTGGATATTTATTTTCATATTTGATTACTGATGAGCTGAGTTTACATTTTATTTTTTCTGCCTTTGAAAGATTATTAATATAATTATTACCTGGTATAAAATAATCAACTATCCATTGATCAATATCTTTCCCACCAATTTTTGAACCTGTTTTTCCAATTATTTCAGCACACCTTATTTTTTGTTTTGAAATTGAGCTTACATCATTACCTCTAAATTTTAATAGTTCAGCTATTGGACCAGATTTTCCTTCTCCTCCTTCTATTTTGACGATATTCATATCGACAGTACTTCCTCCAATATCTAATGTCATAATTTTTGAGCCAAATGGTAGATTTATTCCTAAACTTGCCGCAGTAGGCTCATCAACAAGGGCTATTTCATCTACAGATATTTCCTCGCAAAGGTTTACTAACCATTCTCTGTATCCCTTATATGTATCTATAGGAGCAGTTAAAACGAGTCTTTTGATCTCATACTTGCGCGGAATGTTTGCCCACAAAATTTGAAAAAATTTTTCGCCACTTTCATTAGGGTTTAAAATATTTTTTTGGTTAATTTTTTCAATAGAATTTCCAATTAATCTTTTAAAGTTCGAATGAAAAAATAAATCAGAATTTGAGTTGTCTCTCATCTTTAGAGCACTAATACCAATTTTTGTAATCTTTGAAGGTTCCTCGAACCAAACTGCTGAAGGAATAACTCCTGGAGATGATGTTATATTCGGTATTTCAACTAAAACGGAATTTAAATCTTTTTGATCTTGAAAAGCAACAACAGTATTAGTGTTCCCTAAATCTATAGCAAGTGTTCCAGATAAACTTTCTTCCATGTGAAATTATTTAGATCAATTAAGTTCTTTTTGTAATTTATGATTTGAATTGGTCGAATAAATTGTAAAATACATTTATAGTATAAAATTTTTTTTAATGAACATATCTAACAATGCAGGAATCGATTCTAATGATCTTGCAAAGAGAGGGGAGAGCTTGATAAGAAAATCAACTAATAGATATTTAACTACAGTGAAAATTGCTTTCAGAGCTAAACAAAGACGTTTTGATGATTTTGATGGTTTATTAGAAGAATCAACTATTAAACCCGTTCAAAGGTCAATTATTGAACTAAGTGATGAGCAAGATCAACCAGATTTACTTCCAGGCTAATTTTGGTTAAAGACCAGAAAAGGTGGAGATTACTTAAAGATTTAAAAAAAGGCAAATTTTGCTTTTTGATTGGTGTAGACAATTGGTCTATCGAGTTACAAAAAAGTGAATTCAATTCACTGTACCTTCTACTTTTAAGAATTAATGAACAACTATTAGTTATCAAAGATGAACTAATGGATGAAGAATCTATTACTTTAGAATTAGAACAATTACCTTGGTATATTCAGTTAGAGGGGAGAAAAAATGAATGGAGTTTAAGGTTTGTTTTTGAAAGTCAAGACCAAACTAGATCCTTCGAAATGTATTGGCCGATACCAATAGCACAAAATTTATTTTATGAAATAAAAAACATGTGGGAATCAATGGATTAAAAGATAAATAAAATTGGAAATTTTAGAAAAAATTTCCCCTTTCCAAAAAATATTTTTCACAACTTTTCCACAGTATTTTTTAAAAAAATATCTGATGTTCTAAAGCTTGTGGAAAACTTCTGATTTTATATAAATCTTTATATTTAAGTAAGATTTAAATTTACAAAATTAATTTCCATGACTCCCCTATTTATGACTGAATTCTCATTATTCTATAACCTGAGACTGTCTCTTAATAATGCTTCTTGACGATTCAGGAATTCTGGAGAAAACTACACCTTGTAGGTTTAAATTTCCAATAAATTTTTTAAATATGCAAGAGTTAAATTACGACGAAAATTCAAAAGTATTAAATCATAATGATGAAGTAATAAGTTTCAAATGTGAACTACAAGAAAATCTTCAAAAGGCTATGAAAGAATTCGTTGAGGAGCATCCTAACTGGGATCAATACAGAATACTACAAGCCGCCATAGCAGGATTTTTGATGCAAAAAGGATTTCAAAATAGGGATTTAACGAGACTTTATATTGGCAATATGTTTGCAATGAATTTTAAGGATTAAAAATTTTTTATATTTTTTCTAGTAGTATTTTTGCAATATCATTTCTGACAGGTAATATGGACAACCTATTTCCTTTTTTTACGACTAATAACTCATCCTCATTAAATAAAATCTTTAGTTCAGGTAAACTTAAAATCTTATCTGATTTAAATTTATATTTTACTTTTACACAATCCCACCTCGGATTATCAGGTTTAGATTTTGGATCAAAATATTTTGAATCTTGATCAAATTGAGTAGGATCAACAATATTTAGATCTATTACCTCCATAAGTCCTACAATCCCTGGGGGTTTACAATTCGAATGATAGAAAAAAACTTTATCTCCCTTATTCATTTTTCTCATAAAATTTCGAGCCTGATAATTTCTTATTCCATCCCATAAAGTTACACCGTCATTTTTTAAAGTATCTATGCTGTAAGCATCAGGCTCACTTTTCATTAGCCAGTAATTAACATCAGTCATATCAGTTAGTTATGAGAAAGTTGCAATGTGTGAACGGTGTGTGAACAGAGTGAGTATTGAGTCCTTTCTGCAAGCGTTCAAATCATCGATTTATTTAATCTAATTTACCGTATAAAAACATAGAAACAGATCGCTGGATACAGATCTTTTTTCTTTATCTTTTAGAGCTAAATAAAATCCTAGTTATAGCTTGATTCTCGATCTTGCTGTTCACACAGAATTGATTATCTGTTCACATGGGGGTTATAAATTAAGGCTATTACTAGGTTTTGTACTCTCTCATAAGAACCACGAGCCTGACTCTTAAGCTGCTTCTGGAGCGAATATACGACTGTTCTCTCTCCAGTATCTATATCCCTTAATGAGGTGATCTCCTTGAGGAATAAGCTTTTGATGAAAGGGACAAGTAAGGATGGTGACACAAGAACTTGTCGTGCTGTAACGAAAGTGATTGCAAGTAATACAAATCTTCCATCGTAATGTGGTTTCGATCTACTGCATAACAGACAGTTAGAACTTGACCGAGCAAGATTTTATTAGCTTCAATATCACTAATTTCAGAGGAGACTTTCTTATTGGCACTAACAGCAGTAGGTAAAGCGAGAGCAGCTAGTAGTGGGAGTAGGAAACGTTTCATTTATTCCCAAGTTTTCATATCAGTAGTTCCTTGTGATCTTTGCATCCAAGAATATTTCCAAGCACCATTTACATTTTTAAAAATGCAGGTGTAAGTTGAAAGATCTTTATTTTGATTCCCTTTATAACTGAAGATTTCATTTAAAGTAAAAACTGCGTAAGCTATCTCACCGTAAATTTCAATCTTGTGGGTTTTGATTAGTTCTGATGATTCTGCGACTAAATCTTTACTATCAAACATTCCCACTAATCCTTTTGCAGAGATTGGATTTCCACTCGGTCTTACAGCCAAAAAATCCTCAGTTACATTTGGTATTAGAAAAGAAGAATCTTCACTGGTTGCATAACCATTAATTAAATCTTCTATGGCTTTAGTATTTGACATTAAAAAGGAACTAATTAACAGGCATGATAGTGAATATTTCTAATCCAATCAATAATCTATTAATGACTATTGATGACTATTGATGACTATTGATTTAAAGGATATATACTCTTACTCTTCTCCTCCTCCCTACTACTAACAATATGTATATTACGTATATCACTTATACCTTTAGTTATAGGTAGTGGAGAGAAGGTTAGAGAAAGTATTAACAAGATATCCATTCACCCGCTCACTTCGTTCGCTGAGGATATAGCGTTAACGAAGTTAGGCTCCGCCTCTTGTTGTATAAGAACTACCGCCCGCCTCAATACGGTAGTAATAGCAGTTAGTTAGGTCTGCTGGTCAGTTAATTTTTAGCAGTATCTTCTTCATTTAGTTCTTGATACAACTTTTCTAACTTTTTTCTTTCTTCTTCCATTGAGTCAGCTCAGTTAATTTCAAAATACTTTATTAAAGTGAAGGAAGTTACATCTTCCCTAAGTATTTATTTAGCTAAGTAAAAAAAAAGGAGCTAGTTGCTCCTTTTTTCGATCGTTTATCAAATTGATTTATTCTTCAGGATTCAACGTAGGTATACCTTCTGCTGAAGCCACAGCAACCCACATAACTGCTGAAGAATTACCACTATTAGCCATTGTATGAGCAGGAGTATTTGCTGAGAGAACAAATGAATCCCCCTCCTTAAAGGTTTTATTAATACCTGTCTTTTCAGCAAGAGTTAATTCACCACTTTCAATATGACCCAGTAAAGGTACAGGATGAGAGTGCATTGGAATCGTTGCTCCATTTTCAACTTCTACTCTAATCAAACGCATTTCAGCTTTTCCTCTCGGATACTTAAAATTATCTCCATCAATGTTTTCTGAAGAGGTGAAGATTTCTTGTACATCAACAGGAGATTCTGCAGCCATAGAAATGCTTGGATTGATAAGCATTAATGCGAAAGCTAATGCGATGAATAAATTCTTAATCATGAATTTGAATAAAATTATTTAGACCCATAGTATTTATTTTTTAAATATCTGTCAGTACTTGATTTAACTTTTTATGTTTTGGCATAAATTTTTTATGAGGAGCTAACGCCAGTTATTTTAAAACGACTAATAATGTAAATTTTTTCTTAATTTTTTTATAAATTAAATCTTAAATTATGTAGAGAAACTTATGTAGAAGTTGTTCTTATATAAGTTATATAAATCAAAATTAGTAGTCTTTTTTACCAATTAAATATACCTGTTGTTAAATAAATATATTTGTCCTTGAAAAGCTCCTAAAAAATGCTTTTTCTTGAAATAAACATTGACAAGACATTCATTAAAAAAACTTTTATAAATCATTAAATTCTTTTATGTATATGTTTTTAACCAACAAGACCCGTTTAAAAATTAAAGATATTGTAAAGAGGATTTCACTAGATGAACCTGTCGCATTGGAAGAAAGAATTTATGTAGAAAAGTTTGCAAAACATAATTCGACTATATGGACATGGCTTAAGAAAGCTAATAGTTTGAGGAGATATGGCAAGCAAAAATCAGATGGAATAAATGGACTTATCCAGAATCTTGGCCTTGATGGTTTAGAAACTGAAAATCATTTCGATCCTAAAAATGATGATCTTGCTGATTGGTTTAGTGGATCTCCTGATTGGGTGAGGAGGAGCTAATAGCCCTCCTTTTTAAGGAGATTCAAATTACTAATGAAAAAAGGGAACTTCCTCAACTTGTCTTGGAGCATAATCACAAAAACCGAATTGCATACATTCCATTTGAGCATCAGTTAGTTTTCTCTCAATTGATAACGAATCAAGCAAACCATCAAAAACATGTTTAATTTTATTTTTAATTAGATTTTCGTAAGTCATAATTAACCTTATTTTTTAGAAGTTATTTAGTATTAGTTATATAAAAGAATCAAGAGTTGTAATACCCAAAATATAAATCATAAATTAATCAGTTTTAAATATTTCACTATATTCATAATCAGTATTTTTGCTCTAGTAAATTTCAACCAGTACCTCTAAGTTGAACCCACTGATTGAGGTATAAATTCATGAGTACATTCAAAACGAAATACTTTAAAAACACAAAAAAAATCAACAACACTCTTTGGTTGGATAAATTAATTAATCAACTTGAAAAAAAATCAAAGGGAGTTTTATCATGAATACATTTAGAAATAAACAATTCAAAAATGAATTAGATCCCAAGTATGCCTTTTATGATTGTCTTCATAGTTGCGAACTTAAGAGTAATTCTGAAAAGTCTTTAGAAGAATGCGTCGATAATTGTGAACTTAGGCCCTTAACTAAGAATCTCGATGGCTAAAAAATAGGAAATTAAACTGTATTCAATAACTATTTTGACGTTATAGAGTTTTGATATAAATTTTTGGAGGGAAATTTTATGACCAACTTCGCAATTGAGCTACTCCTGTTAATTCTATTTTTAGTTAATTTTGTAGCGATCCTTACAGCTAATATTTATTCACAATCATTAAAAGAAATTCAGCGAAAGAGACAATTTTGTAGAGAATCTATAAGTAACCCATATTGTATTTTTTGATAAATTAATTTCAAGCTAATTACTTTAAAACTAAAGTTTAAATATTAAAAAGTTAAGATCCACCAAATCTAAAAATAAGGAGTGTATGGGACTTCCGTTTTCATTGAATCACCGTAGTAGCTTTCAGCTGACTTTACTAAGATCCAATAAATGAAATTTAGAAATGATTTTTCCATAAAAACATCCATATCTCTTATAATTCAAATCAAAATTTTATATAAAAACATCGTAGAAAATACTTAAAAGAAAATATTTAGAATTTTTAATTAAGTTGATGACTCTGGTCGTATGAAATGCTACTAATGCATGTTCTCTGAATAGATTTAGCATTATTGCTTATTGTTTCCTGTAATTACTAAAGGTACATTAAATGAATTCTATAAATAGTATTAATTTATGACTAATCAAAAAAGTCAGGATCATAAAAGAAAAGAGCAAAATAATACAGAATGGTTAGATGAATTAATCAATAAGATTGAAAGTACGAAAAATAGAATATCTAATATTTATTAATCCTTCTTTTTTCTTTTATGAAATTAGAGTCAGTTGGTTAGCTTTAAGCTATCTTGAGATGCATGCAAAATGGGATTTATTAGAAATATCTTTATATCTAATTTTGATTTGTAACTTGTGTAGTTATTTGATGTGGGTAATGTATTAGAGCTTAGTAAAATTTATTTTCAAAAAATTTTTTCACGGATATACCATTATTGATAAAGAGCTTTAATGCAAAACGATAATTTTGATGAAATTGATTTAAAAGAAATATGGTCAATGATTGTAAAAAAAATGAATAGAGAAGGTGAGGAGGTTTGTCCTAATTCATCAAGTTTTTACAAAACTCAAGATGGTATAGAGTGTTCTTTGCGAAGAAAAAACGGAGATTTAATTGGCATTTGTTATAGGGAAAATGATAGAAGTGGCGGATATCGTTGGATAATAGAAAAATCAAGTTAATACATTGCCAAATGAAATAATTGTTCGCAAGAACTATATTTGTATTATGAGAAAAGTTATTTAGAACTAAACAAAAAATTATGAATTTACCATTAGAAAAACAGACTGTTTTAGTAACAGGTGCAGGCAGAGGATTAGGTTCCGAAATCGCAAGATCATTTCATAGAGAGGGTGCAAAAGTAATTATCAACTATAGAAATTCATATGAAAGTGCAAAACATTTATCTGATTCATTAGGAGAGAATGCAATTTTAGTAAAAGGAGATATCAGAGAAAAAGATCAAGTCTCTAAAATACACGAAGAATTGGCAAGTCAAAATATCAGAGTGGATACGATAATCCACAACGCCATAAATGATTTTATTTTCAATGGTGATCAAAGAAAAAAAATAGACACTATAGAATGGCAAGATTTCCAAAACCAGATTGAAACTACTCAAAAAGGATTTCTAAATCTGCTGAATATTTTTACACCAAATATGAAAAATAATTCTTTTGGAAGAGTGATATCTATTGGAACTAATTTATTTCAAAATCCAGTAATTCCTTACCATGATTACACTGCAGCCAAAGGCGGATTATTATCACTTACAAGAACTGCAGCGATAGATCTAGGGCAATTTAATATCACAGTAAATATGGTTTCAGGAGGCTTATTAAAGGTTACTGATGCTAGCAAAGGTACTCCAGATAATGTTTTTGAATATATTTCCAGCATTACACCCTTAAGAAAAGTTACCACTACAGAGGACTTTTCGGATGCTGTATTATTTTTTGCTTCCCCATGGTCGAGAGCAGTCACTGGTCAAAATTTAGTAGTTGATGGTGGTTTAGTTCTAAACTAATTAAATTCAATAAAAGTTATTTTTTTCTAAATTATTTTTTCTTTTTCGAAAATAAATAATTGATAATTCTAAAGTTTTAATTAATTGAGATTTAGGATTATTCATGATTTGATTTTTAAATATTCATTATTTTTTATCAATTAGATAAAGGGCATTACTTTCAAAAATCCCCTCAGTTATCCATTCTCTATACTCCTCTATTAATGCTAATTTGTTTTTTAAATTTTCTTCTTCCCCAAGTAACTTTTGTCTATAAATCATAGAATCTAGTATATATTTACAGATTGATAATGCATTATTATTATGCTTATTCATATTCACGCATAAATGAAAAATTTGTAAAATCCTAAATTAATTCAAACTTTATTGATGTAACAAAATATCCTTATTACGATAAAAATTTACTCCTTTAAAAAGAATCTTTTCTTATCCATAGATTATTTAGATTAAGAACTATTATCAAAATTTCAAAAGCAAGTATAAACAAAAGTAAGTTGATGGTGGATTAGTTCTAAATTACTTAGCTTGAAAAGCTGGAGTTAAAATACCTCCACCAAAATCATCATCATCGTTACTATCTTCTGTAAAAATTAATTGCCCAACTTGTAATCCAAAATATAAACAGAAAATCCATATAAAAACATCTCCACCCGAAAGTCCCATAATCCAACTAAGGAGTAATCCAATTAATAAACCAATTCCTACTAGAGTATATTCCAATGTCTTATAAGTTTTAAATAACCTAATAAATAAAAATTAAAAAAGAGGTGTCAAAGATATCAAAATCTTGTGATTTTTAGATATTGACTTTTGAGCGGTTTTTCTAATTTGTTTAATCTCATTAAAGCTATTTATTTAAATAATTAATTAACCTTTAGATAAATTTCTCCCTTTCCAGGTCCAACCATTTCCAGTATATGTTTTATAAATCGAAAGCAGACTAATATAAAATACAATTATCCCTCCTACGCCATTTAAATACCAATATTTTGATGGGATTTCATATTTCACTTTTAACCAAATTCTTTTAAAAAGATAAGTGCATAAGGCCAGAAAAGAGAATAGAGTTGTGCATAAAATATTTAAAGAATAATTATTAAATAAAATAATTAAAGAGATAAAAAATAATAACCAAGGAAGACTAAAATTTAAAAATACAAATATTGATCCAGAAATTGATCTGAGGAGATCTTTCTCTAAACCTAAAAACCAGTTTTTACTCCATCCCTCAATTAGGGAATTGAAATCTTGATACATATTTAGTGAAATATCTTTAATAGCTATTAAAAAATTTAATTTTAAATTTCTATTTTTGATCTTTTTGGCCAGAGCTATATCTTCAACAACTGCATCAAAAGTGCCTTCATGTCCGCCAATTAATTCATAGGATTCTTTCTTAAAAAGCATAAAAGGGCCAGCTGCAAATGATGTATTAGTTCTACTATCGTTAGTATCAGAAATGGGGAATCCTATCATTAATAAGCTTGTCATAATAGGTTGTACCATCCACTCTGCAAAGCAATTGCAATTTACTTTTGGAGCTAGAGATAATAGATCAATATTATCTTCGCGTGCTTTAAATAGAGCATTATAAATACAATTTTTTCCTAAAATTACATCTGCATCAATAAAAAGTATCCATTCAGAATTTATCTTCTTAGAACCTACATAACAGGGCCAATTTTTACCAACCCAATTTTTATCTTCAGGTCTTTTTCCTGATGAAATGATTTCTAATTCTTTTGAATTTTTAAATATTGCTTTTTTTAAGTTTTTTGCTTTTAAAAAGGTTTTGTCAGTACTTAAATCATCTACTACTAATATTTTAAAATTGACACTGGGTCTTTTAATTTCACTTAATGATTTTAAGCACTTGGCTATATTTAATTCCTCATTATAAGCAGGGATAATTATTGTAAGACTTGTTTCTATAGGTTTTTCAGAATTAATATTTTGAAGAAAAGGAGCATTCCTAAAGCTGTATCTCTCAATAATGAAGGTACCTAAAGCTGATATAAAAGTAAAAATTGAAAGCAATAGTAAAAAGAACATATTTCTAAATCAAATTTCTGAGTAAATATAAATCAAATTTTTAATTATTTACTTTTTAGTTTTTAATGGATCAAATCTAATATCAAAAGAAGCTACAATTCCAATACTTATAAGCAATAAACCAATAGCGATTTGAGTAGAAGGTATAATCATAACAAAAATATTTACATCACCCTATCTAAAAAATTTGGGGTTTGAAGAAAGATTACCTAATATTAACTTTATAAAAAAATTGAAAAAAATCTAAAATGGCAAACTCTCAAAATGATATTGATATTTATTACGCAGTAGGAAATACAAATACTAAAAGACAAGAAAATGAAATAGCTGCAATAATGAAAATAAGAAATGAATCAGGCTGGAAGTTAATTTCAACCAGCACAGCAGTTGTAGATACTAAGAATCAATTTTCAAATCTTTATCTTTTTTGGGAAAAGGATATTTAGATTTTTTATTAAAAATGTTTTAATCTAAATATTTTTCTGCTAATCATTTAAGCGAGAGTATATTTTTTATAGACACTAATAAAAAAGATTAATAATCCAATAATTATTCTTGGTGGTTTTCTTATTACCAAAGAAGCTTATGATGAAGCTAAAACCATAATTGAAAATTTTTTCAAAAGAAAAGTTTATGTGGTAGATGTTAATAGAAAAGATTGGTTTAAAAGTAATTCTGAAAAAGGCTGGGTAGATATTTTAAATAAAGTTAAAGATACCGTTAATCTTGCACTGGAAGAAAATAAATCTAGAAAAATAGATTTTATTGGTCATAGTTCCGGTGGCGTAATGTTGAGACTTTATCTATCCGATGAACCTTTTAATAATGAGATATTTAATGGTAAATCTCATACCAAAAATTTAATTACATTAGGTAGCCCGCATCAGGCAGTAAACGCGACTGTATTAAGAAAATTTGTAGATGAAAAATACCCAGGTAATTTTTTTAAAAATATAAATTACGTTTCTGTAGGTGGTGAAGTTGAAATTAAATCTAAACAAGTATCTCTGTTAACTAAAATTATTGCGAGAGGATCATATAAATCAATTTCTGGAGATAAAAATGCTAAAGGGGACGGACTAGTTCCTTTATCATCATCTCTTTTAGAAGGATCACAGAAAATAATTCTTCCTGAAACAGTACATGGAGGTATTTTTGGAAAAAAATGGTATTGTACATCTTCAAAAGTAAGTGAATGGTGGAAACAAATAAATTGGAAATAGAGCTATTTTACTTTTTGTATTAACTTTTGATTTCTTCTTCAACTAAAAGCATTTTTTTCTAATATCTTATTCAAATATAGATTGATTTTTGTGGTTGAAGCTTTATCAGGAAACTGGGGAATTTTATTAATTTTACTTTTAAGATTTACAAGCATCGTTATTCCTATCTTAACGGGAACTTATTGCTTATTAATTGCTGGATATCTTTTTGGATTAGTAAATGGATTACTTCTAAGTTTCATTGCAGATTTAGTGGCATGCTCAATTAGTTTTTCTTTATCAAGAAAATTTGGGAGGAGAATACTTCAACGAATTATGCCGAAAAAATATTTAGATAAATTTGAAAATCTATCCAAAAAATATCTTGAGAAAAACTTATTTCTTTTAACTGGTTTTTTAATGACGGGTTGGTTTGATTTTGTAAGTTATGGTATTGGGCTGACTAAATTAAAATTTAGAAAATTTCTTTTGGCTTTAATTTTTAGTGCTCTTCTTTCAGATTTACCATTTGTTGCCACTGGAAATGGTTTTAGAGAATTACAAAATCAGAATTTCAATATTAGAAAAATTATTGATGGAGAAGTCCCATCACTTCAACGAGAATATTTAATTGTATTTATCGTAAGCGTGATATTGATATTCGGTTTGGGAATTATAAGAAATCTAATTAAAAGGAAGTATCTTAAATCAAAAAATGAAGCTGGAAATTTTGATTAGTCATAGCGCTCAGATAATATTCACTATCATAAAAAACTTTATTTACCCTTGGATAAAAAGTAATTTAAAAAAATACCGCCTGCAACTAATAAGCCTCCAACAGCGATAAAAATAATTAAATCTAAAATTGATTTATCGGTATTTACTTTTAAGAAAGTTAAGGCAAAGGCTATTGAAGGAAATAATAATATTATTTTAGGAATTATTGATTCATACCATTTTTTTAAAACAGTATTTTCTTCTTCATTTAATTTTTGATAAATCCTTTCTAGCTTTTCTTTTTGTTCTTCCATTAATTTAATTTTTCTGATCTTTTGCTGATTGTATGACTTCTAGCTTTCTTGCAAGTCTATGAAGACCTGACCAAGTTGCTGTTTTTCTTAGAGCAGAAATTATTACTTTTTGTTTGTTTTTTGTTTTTAAGTCATATATTTTAAGAAGTTTTCCCAGTGATTTTGAATTAGCAGAGTTGTATGTATTCATTATTTTAATTTTTAATCTTTGAAATCAAACTTTTTCCAAGTCCCTTAATCTTAATTAATTCACTATAAGGTGAATTAAGAACTTGTTCTCTAGTAAGGTATCCAGATTCCCATAATATTGAAGCAGTATTTTTAGAAACTCCATTTAGCTCACACAAAATATTTCTAAAGAAAGAATCTGAAAATTTTTTCTCTAAAACTAACTTTTTATAAATGTCTTTATAAGCTTCTGATTTAATACTAAGTTCATCATTTATCATAAACAATTTTTTTTCTATAGAAATATAGGATTCAACAATTATTCTAAAATCAATTAAAAAGCTTTTAAAATCATCTTCTAATTTTGATTTGGGTGGTATTCTTCCAATATCAGAAGGTTTTGCATAAATCATATTTTGAGAAATATTTGCCAATTCTTCAAATTCCTCTTCATGTCCATGCCTCCTTATCCAATATCCAAAATTTCCAGAGGGATCTCCATCTTTTCCAAGATTATTTGGTTCACCTATTAACTCTGGTTTCACTGATGTATCTTTAGTAATAAAACCATCTTTTTCTATACAAATTCTTGGATTAGTCAATAATAAATTACAAGTATATTCCCAACCTGTTGTTACAGAATCGGCCCAGAGATCATTGGAATTTTCAAGAGGATCTTCAATAATAACTTCTTCTCTTTTATTCCGATTTCTGAAAAAATAATTAAATAAATTCATTTCTCTATTTAATACATCTGAATTTCAATTATTAAAATAAGGTATCAGATTATTTTTAAATATATTTACTGAAAGGACAAATAAAGAAAAAATGGTTAGCTGGACAATAAGCCAAGCTAACATTTTATAGTTCGGATTTTTTGTGAAAAGTGAGATGTTTTTTGTGATAAGAGAATTCAAGTGAAAACCCTCCTTATTTTTGACTACTTTGCTCAAATCTTTTTTCTCATTTTTATTTTTATCTTTTAAATTTTGATCCATAAATGTCTCAATTCGTTTTTTTGATTTGTTTATTTCGGGCGTTTTATTTTGTAGTTTCTTTACTAATAGGATGTTTCCATATATCCAAAATGAAAATCCTATAACTAGCGGAAATAATGATTTGAAATTTATCAAAATTTATTCTCTTAAGCTTATCCCAAGTCTTAATGCTAAGGTTCCTGCAAAGATTACAATAAGCATTCCTAAAGTAATAAAAATAATCTCGTCAGATGATTCCATTTTAAAATTTTCTTTAATAATTCTGTTTTTTTCCAATCAACAGGTAAACAAGAGCTTCAAACATTTTTTATCTAAAAATTTAAAATAACTAATAAGATTTATTTTCAAGATAGGAATAAAATATGAACTTCTAAAAGATAAATTTTATATCCTTCAAAGTAATCAATGAATTTTTTTCAATAAAATATTTCAAAAGTTGAGAAAACTAAACTTTATTTATCCTTCCTCCATAACACCCACTCCCAATTCTGAAAAAACCAGAGACAGCCTTCAGTAAATCTGCGTTATTAGTAATTCCTGATAATTTTGAGGATAAACCTGAAAATAAAACCATGTTCACTTCATGTGATTTAATTTTTGTTTGATATGGGTGCCATATTTCCCCATCTTTAAAAAGTATCGCTTCACCATTTAATTTGGTTACTCCGTTTTCAAAGCTCCAGCTTGTAGGTTGATCTTTAATTGGTCTATGAGTATAAAAATTACCCTTAAGATTGCTATTCGAAGAGATTGATCCTTTTAATGAATTTGATCTTCGTTCTTTTAAAATTATTGAAATACTTGGGACTTCTTCTGAAATTAAAAAGCATTGTATAGGGTGGCTTATCTCAGCTAAATAGGGATACAAAATTATGATGAAATTATAGGATTTTATTTTAAAACAATTTTCAAAAACAAAAGAGTCCAGTTTTTAAAAGTTTTGACTTGGAGTAAGTCGACTTGTATTTATTTAGTAATGCCAAACCAACCAAAATAATCCGCAGCCATAAATAATTCCTATAAAAACTATTACTGGAATAAATAAGGATTTCATTTGACTAAAAATCTACCCATATCATGCATAAAAAACCAAATTACAATTGAAAGATTTAAGAGCACTGTAAGAGAAATAGAGATTATTAAAAACTTTTTCCCCACTCCTGATTGATTAGCATCTTTGCCAGCAACTGAAATCGATTCAAGTTTCATAAAAGAGATGATTTGATTGCCTTCTATTTTAGATGTTTTGTCAATCTTCAAAATTTGATATCTCTGTTTCTGCCTTTATATCTCTTTCAGGACTTTCAATATATTTAGTCATATCTATCTGCCATTGCCTTATTTTATCGATATTAAATAAAACATTGCTTCTTGATTTACCTGTAACGTATATCCAATGCTTACCAGCTTCCAGTACTTTTGTGCTCTTTAATTCCCAAAGTGATGATGATGAGATTCCTAGAAACTTTGATGCCTCTGCACTTTTTAAATATCTATCCATATAAAAAGAGAATTGTTACTTTCCTCTTAACTCAAAAAGATTATCAATCAACCCGATTGTATATCAGGAGTTCATGGGATGTAGTAAAGAAATAAACATGAAGTCGCTGATGTTACGAACCAATCTAAAAAATGAAAAAATATGAAATAATTTTATTTTTATTAATTGTTATGGCACTAATCCCTTTTAAATCAACAGAAAAACAAGGTAAAGCTAATAGTAAAAGTATTTTTAGCCTTGCCTTATTAATGTTCTCATTGGTAGCTTGGATGTGCTTATTTAGATAAAAAATTATGGCTAAAAAAGAAGGAAAAGAATTAGCTACGGTGAAGGTTTATCTTAATACTGGCATAATTGCAGTATTAATTGGGGTTGGCTTTGTTGCCTCAACTTTAGTTTTTGGAGTACTACTTCTAGTCTTGAAATAAATTTTTAAAAAAGATTTTAATTCTTTTTCACTAGATTCAGAAAAATCATATGAACAGATTGATTTAACATCAGATTTGAAAATTGTTAAAAATTTATTTTCATCTTTTATGGAATCGTAAGGAAGAGATGAGAAGAAATATTCATATTTCAAGGTTTCTTCCTTATCGAGCCCTTTAAAGAGATTTTTCTTTAGAGAATCACAATATTTAATGGCCAATTGATTATTGGCTATTTTTTTTTCTTTATATATTTCTCCTGATACAGGCAGACCATTTGTTGTGTTGATTGCCAATAGTAATCCAAGTAAAAACAATGAAATAAGAACTAATTTCATTAATCATCTTTTGGATTTAAAAATGGCCTTATTTTATTTTTCAGTTCGTTAAGTGGCTTTTCAATAAAATCAGGTTTTTTTAAAACTGCAAGTAAAACCCATCCCGCACTTATTGCTAGAACCATTCCTAAGTAAGCAAAACCATAAATCATAAAAACTCTAAATAATTTACTTTTAATTATGATTCTTTTTTGAGTTCCTCTTTGGGTTTAATTTTTCCCTCTTCTGCAACCTTATCCTCTTTTTCCTCTTTCGCTATAACTTTATCTTCTTCTTTGATATTTTTTTCTTCCTTTATTATTATTTTACTCTCAGTTCTCCCAAAATCATCTTTACCTGCAATAAAGAAAATTAGTGCGCTGATAAAAAAAAGTGCAAAAAGCAAAACTTCCATTTACTTATCCGATTTAATTAAATACAAACTAATTTAGAGAACTAATTTTAATCAACATCAAATAATACAAATCATAGTAAATTTAGTTAAATCAAAAATAAAATATAAAATTCTTTATTATCAATGAATTTAAATATTTAAGAACCTTAAAGTGTTATATTTCTTACTTTGAAAAATATTTTTAAAATATAATAGTTGTAATTATTAGTTTTAATATTCATTTTTTTATTACACATTGATCATTAATTATTTATATTTAGGGATGCTTTTTACCTCATAGATATATAAACTTTGAACTTGAATAAACCCTTAAATATCTTTATGTTTACTTGAGTAATTTAATTTGTAGAAAATGTTAGGAACAATCAAAGACCCAACTTTGTTTTTACTTTTTGGCAGTGTTGGACTTTTACTTTTTGGCTCAATAGGTTATGGAATTTATACAACAGTTGGACCCTCTTCTCATAAATTAAGGGACACAATCCAAGAGCATGCAAGAATGCATGAATTAGGCATTGCTCATGGCCACAATGGTCACAATCATAATGAAGTAGAACATATTCATTAAGATCTATAAATGTATTCATATTTCTTTGATTCTGAGTTAACGACGCAATTCTTCTTTATTTCGATTCTCTCTGGAGCATTATTATCTTTCTTTATTTTTCTGTCATTTTGGTTGACTAATCAAAATGCAATGTTTAAAAAACAGTAGATTTGCTTTTGAAAATTTCAGAAATGCAACTTTGATTTTTAAGTAATACGTTTTAAAACTTAGAAATTGCTACATTACTGTGACAATGAATCATTTTATACATACATCTCTCAGACTTTGTTTACGATTAGTAATATTTTAGTAATATTTCTTAATCTTAATGGACTCAAATAAAGATATTCTCGATAGAGCCATAGGAAGACCAGCAATGATGGCTTTCATGCTCTTAGTGGGAACGTACGTAACAACTGGTCAACTTATCCCAGGTATTTTTTAATGAAAAATCAAAATCAACAAAGAAACATTGATCCGCAAAAGACAAAAGCAGAGAAATTAAATGGTAGGTTTGCTCTTGTTGGTCTAATTGCTTTAGTTGGAGCGTATGTAACAACTGGACAAATTGTACCTGGAATTATTTAATTCTTTTACATAGGTTTATCATTTAGTCAGTTTGTAAATTTACAGGCTGGCTTTTTTAATGGAGTTAATTATATGATTTTTGCAAAAAATTTTATTTAACAATGTTCCAATAAGGTTCCTTTTAAACAAGTTTATGGTTCATTTTTATTTTTATTGACAATATTGAAATAAGTAAATAAAAGAATTTTAAATTTGTGACTTCTGAATCATCTCAAGATCAAGATTTTAAAAGAAAGCATCCCAGCGAAGGAATGGATGCTTTAGAAAAAGAATCAAAATTACCTCTTAAAGGATGGGAAAATGAGGTTGCCCGAGCAAAGGAATATGGATTAGAAGGAGCAAAAAGTATTGTCGATAGAAATATATCTACATTTTCAAGAGGAGAATTACCCCATTTTGCAGGTATCAATACTTTCATGAAAGCTCCTTATGTTGAAAATGTAAATGAAGTGGGAAATTATGATGTTGCGATCGTTGGTGTTCCTCATGATTCTGGAACTACTTATAGACCAGGGACAAGATTCGGACCTCAAGGTATAAGAAAAATTTCTGCTCTTTATACTCCGTACAATTACGAAATGGGAGTGGATTTGAGAGAGCAGATTTCAATATGTGATGTAGGAGATATTTTTACAATTCCAGCAAATAATGAAAAAAGCTTTGATCAAATCTCGAAAGGGGTGGCTCATATTTTTGCTAGTGGTGCATTCCCAATTATTTTAGGTGGAGATCATTCAATAGGTTTCCCTACAGTTAGAGGAGTTTGTCGCCACTTAGGAAATAAAAAAGTAGGAATCATTCATTTTGATAGACATGTAGATACTCAAGAAACAGATCTAGATGAAAGAATGCATACCTGTCCATGGTTTCATGCCACTAATATGAAAAATGCACCTGCAAAGAATCTTGTTCAATTAGGAATTGGAGGTTGGCAAGTACCAAGAGAAGGAGTAAAAATTTGCAGGGAACGGAGTACAAATGTTTTAACAGTTACTGATATTTGTGAAATGGGGTTGAAGGAGGCCGCTGATTTTGCGATTGAAAAAGCTACTCATGGAACTGACTGTGTATACATTTCTTTTGATATTGATTGTATTGATGCTGGATTTGTCCCTGGAACTGGTTGGCCTGAACCTGGGGGTTTATTACCCCGAGAGGCATTAAAACTTTTGGAGTACATTATTAGAAAAGTAAATGTATGTGGCATTGAGCTTGTTGAGGTTTCGCCTCCATATGATGTAAGCGATATGACAGCCTTATTAGCTACAAGAGTTATTTGTGATTCAATTGCACATCTTGTAGTCAGTGGTCAGCTCCCAAGAAAATCTAAACCAGAATGGATTTCAGATAAATGCAATATGTCAGTTGATCAGAAATGGAGATAGATTTTCGTGCATGAAGTAGATATGACAAAATGCCTTATTCTTTCCATGGAAGAGTGGGCAGAGAAAAAAAATAAAAAAAAGATAGTTGTTGAAAAGATTAATCTTAAGATTGGCGAATTTACTTGCGTAGAACCAATATCATTAATTAATACTTTTAATGCTGCAGTATTGGGTTCTTGGTTAGATTCCTCTGAGATTACAATTGAGACAATACCTTTTGAAGGGAAATGCTCTAAATGCAATAGATTATATTTTCCAAAGAAAGAGAATGGATATAAATCTCCATGTTGTAATTTTAATTTAGAGGAAATTATTAGTGGGAGGGAATTAAAAATCGCATCTATTGATTTTAAAGAAAAGTAGAAATTTAGTATCTAGAATAAAAACGTATTTTCAAATATAAATGCATTTACCAATTTCAGACAAAATTGAATTAAATATTCTTCATCAAAATAGTCATCAAGCTGAGAAAAATAAAGTTAAGTTTAATAATTATAATTTGCTTTGCTTGAACATAATGAGTAGTCCTGGTGCAGGAAAAACGAGATTACTTGAAATAACTCTAGAAGATCTTTCAAAAAAATTTCACAGTGCTGTTTTAGAGGGTGATATGACCACTAATCTTGATGCCGCAAGATTAGAAAAATTAAATATTCCAGTAGTACCAATTACAACTGGAAGAGCATGCCATCTCGATGCAAATATGGTTAGTGGAGGTTTGAAATTACTAGAAAAAAAAATAAATCCTGATTTACTAGATATTTTGTTAGTGGAAAATGTTGGAAATTTAGTTTGTCCTGCAGAATTTGAGATTGGAGAACATTTTAAAGTTGCACTTTTAAGTATTACCGAAGGTGAGGATAAACCTTTAAAATATCCAATAATGTTTAGAGAAGCAGATTTAATTTTGATAACTAAAGTTGATTTGTTACCCCATTTGAATTTTGATATTAACGAATTAAAATCGAACATAACTTCAACTAACCCTAAGGCAGATGTGATAGAAATTTCTTCGGTAACCAAGTCTGGATTCGATTTATGGCAAGATTGGATTAGTAAAAAGATTCTGAAATTTAAAAATAATTAATATTGATTAAGTAAGAGTAATCTCTTAAAAGTATCAGTCATTACAACTTTAGATTTGCTTTTTCTTAAGTATTGATAGTACGTAATATTTTTTTTCAAAAATGTTTAAAAAATTGAGAGTTTTTGTTGCCTCCTTGTTGGCTCTAATATTAGCGATTTCATTAAGTACACTATCAAGTCCTGCAGCTCCAAAAGGTGAACCAATCACTTTGGGATACAGTAACTGGGCAGGATGGTGGCCCTGGGCGATAGCTGTTGATCAAAAAATGTTTGAAAAAAATGGAGTTAATGTTCAGATGAAATGGTTTGATGGATATGTTCAATCAATGGAGACTTTTGCTGCTGGTAAAATTGATGGAAATTCGCAGACTCTTAATGATACTATTTCGTTCTTGCCAGGAGAGAATGGAGGGGAAGTAGTTGTTTTAGTTAATGATAATTCTGCAGGGAATGACCAAATAATTGCAGATAAATCAATTAAAAGTGTTGCTGATTTAAAAGGTAAAACAGTAGCAGTAGAAGAAGGAGTTGTGGATGATTTTTTACTTGTTTTAGCTCTGAACGATGTTGGATTAACTCGAGATGATGTCATTATTAAAGGTCTCCCAACTGATCAGGCTGCAACTGCATTCGCAGCAGGAAAAGTTGATGCAGTTGGTGCATTCCCTCCATTTACAGGAACTGCAATGAAGAGGCCTGGAGCAAGAGTTATTGCTAGTTCAAAAGATTATCCCGGTGCAATCCCAGATTTATTAGCTGTTAGCGGAGATTTGATTTCTGAAAGACCAGATGATGTTCAAAAAATTGTTAAAACATGGTGGGATGTAAGAGAATTCATGGAAAAAAATCCAAGAAAATCTGAAAAGATCATGGCAAAGCGAGCTGGGATCCCTACACGCGAATACAAACAATATAAAGGTGGAACTAGGTTCTTTTCTTTGGAAGAAAATTTAGAAGCTTTTAGTGATGGGTTCGGTATGAAACATATGCCTTATGCAGCGAAACAGATGGCAGACTTTATGGTCAAGGTAGGATTTATTCCTGAAAAACCAGATATGAGCAAATTATTTGACTCTTCGTTCGTTAAAAACATCAGTTAATTAATACAAAATAAAATGGTTAGTTCGAAATTAATCAAGAGGGATAAATATTTTTTATCCCTCTTTTCATTTGGTAGTGAACCGAAAAAATTAAATAAAATATTTCTTCAAATAACCTCACTTTTGCTTCCCCTTTTAATTTGGACATTAGTTTGTCAATTAAAACTTGTAAGTGAAATGTTTTTACCATCACCGTTAGCGGTCTTTTATTCTCTTTTGGATATGGCTGAAAGTGGAATATTATTTGAAGATATTTTTGCAAGTACTGGTAGGGTATTTGCTGGTTTTATAATTGCAACAATTTTTTCAATTCCTTTAGGAATTTTAATGGGTTCATTCCCTTCTTTTTGTGCGTTATGTGAACCATTAATTGCAATGCTTAGGTATATGCCTGCCGCTGCTTTTTCTCCTTTGCTTATTATTTATTTAGGAATTGAAGAGGCTCCAAAAATCGCTTTAATTTTCATTGGTACTGTTTACTTTAATGTTTTGATGGTTATGGATTCAGTAAAATTTGTACCCAAAGAACTCATTGAAACAACACTTACTTTAGGAGGTAATACAAAAGATTTATTGATAAGAGTAATAGCCAGATATTCATTGCCAAGTATTATTGATACTTTAAGAATTAATATTGCAACTTCATGGAATTTAGTAATAGTTGCAGAGTTAATTGCAGCAGAAGTTGGTTTAGGTAAAAGGATTCAATTGGCTCAAAGATTTTTTCGTACAGATCAAATATTTGCAGAATTAATAGTTCTTGGATTAATAGGATTTGCTTTGGATATGAGTTTTAGATTGCTACTTAGACGTACATGTAAATGGGCTGTTTAAATGAAATTAGATGTTAATAATATTTCAAAATATTTTGGGGAAGGTTCAAATAGAAAAAAGGCAATTGAGGGAATAAGCTTTTCAATAAGTTCTGGGGAGTTTAAAACTCTTGTTGGGAGCTCTGGATCAGGTAAAAGTACTATATTGAGGATTATTGCTGGGCTTGAGAGTCCATCTAAAGGGAACGTAAAAGTAGATGGGAAAATAGTTAGTGGACCGGGATTGGATAGAGGGATGGTTTTTCAGAAATATAGTCTTTTCCCTTGGCTCACTGCATCTGAGAATATCGCATTTGGAATGAATTTAAATTCTTACAAGTTGAAAGAAATAAAATATAGGACATCTTATTTATTAGAAGTAGTAGGTCTTCAGGATTCTGGGAACAAGTATCCAAAAGAATTATCTGGAGGAATGCAACAAAGGATTGCAATTGCAAGAGCTCTAGCGACTAACCCTAAAATTCTACTTTTAGATGAACCTTTTGGAGCATTGGACTTACAGATAAGAGAATCTATGCAGAAATTTCTCTATGAATTATGGAAAAAAACTTCATTGACAGTTTTACTTATAACCCATGATATTGAAGAAGCATTAGCTCTCTCTCAGAAAATATGTATTTTGGCACCTAATCCTGGAAGAATCATAAAAGAAGTAAGGGTAGATCTGCAAAAAGGAGATTTAGATAAATTGAAACTTGATTCAGATTTTGCAAAATTAAGATATGAATTATCTGATTTTTTAAGAGGCCTCCAAAAAAAATAAATAATGTCAACTAGCTTTTTGCCTACTTGGCTTTATAACGAGCAAAAAATTTTTGAACTTGAATTAGATAACTATTCAAAAAATTATTGGCACCCATTGATTTTCATTGGAGAAATCAAACCTGGCGAAATATTGGAAAAAAAATTCTTTAATCAATCATTATTAATCTCGCGTTCAGAAAATAATTTAATAACTGTTTTTAAAAATAGATGCCCTCATCGTGGGTCAAAATTGTGTTTGCCAAAAACAAAATTAAATTCTTCTAAAAATATTTTTTGTCCTTACCATGGCTGGACTTTTGATAGTTTTGGCAAACTTAAAACCTTGCCATTAAAGTACGATTTTGAGATAAAAATAGAAACAGAGGATTATTTTTTAGAAAAAGTTAACTCTTTAATAAATGGGCCTTTAATTTGGATTAATTTTAGTAAAAAACCAATATCTATAGAAGATCAAATTGAGCTTGTTGGAAGAAAATGTAATGATGAATGGGATATGAATTACAGCATTTTTTCTGAATTTTCTGATACCTTAAATTGCAATTGGAAAATTGCCCATGATAATACACTGGATGATTATCATGTAGCAATAGCTCATAAAGATACCCTACATAAAGAACAAGGTCCAATTAAAAACTACAGGTATTTCTTCAGTGAATTTTGTAATGTACTTGTTACCCCTCTTAGTAGTGCAGGAAATCTATATACCTTTGGACTACTCCCATGGACCCATCTAATAATCTGGCCTGGTAAAGGGATTGTTTTAATAAGTTATCTTCCTAAAAATATTGAGCAGTGTATTATTGAAATTAAATTCGCCTCTGATTCTTTATGTGAAAATGATTTAGAAAATTGGAAAAAAAGTATATTAGAATTTATTGGGGAAGATAAAGTTATTGTTGAATCAGTTCATAAGTCTTATCTGGAAAATTTTAAACTTGGTCCACCTAATAGACTTGAACAAAGGATTCTACACTGGCAAAATATTTATAAAGATTTTCTAAATGCATCGGGCATTTCTTTTTAACACAACTTCTATTAAGTGCACTGATATTATTAATTAAATTTTTAATTTGGTAGGGATTTAACTTTATATTTAATATGCTTTATTGATAATGTAGTTAAGTACAAATAGTTGATTATGAAAAATTTTATACTAACAATAGTCTCTTTATCTTTCCTATCTTCTTGCAGTAATGACAAAGATTTTTTTCTCACTGAGGGAAACGCTTTATTAAGTTGCGGAGGTAAATCTCGTATCATTGAAAATGATAAAGAAGAAATAATAAATACTGAAGTTAAGGATTTAAGAGATGGAATTGGTAAATACGTTGAATTTACAGTTGTTGAGACTGATAAAAAAGGAGGCAAATATAGAATTATTAATTGTTTCCCAAGTGAAGAACCACAAGATTCAATAATAAAAACTGTTAAAACAAACTATAAATTAAGTAATTAAAAGTTATTTAAAAATAATTAGCTTACTTTTAAACCGAGATTTTTGATGATTTGATTATTTCCCATGCTTCTGATGCAGTGTCTGCATATTGGAAAAGATTTAAATGTTCATCTTCAATTAATCCAAGATTAGCTAAATATTCAAAGTTAATTATCTTATTCCAGTACTCTCTACCAAAAAGTATGATTGGGATTTTAGTTTTCATTCCTGTTTGACAAAGTGTCAATAGTTCAAATAATTCATCTAGCGTTCCAAAACCTCCAGGGAAAAATACAGCAGCGACTGATCGCATGACAAAATGGATCTTTCTTAATGCAAAATAATTAAACTTAAAGCAAAGACCTGGTGTTATAAAAGAATTAGGGATTTGTTCATTAGGGAGACTGATATTTAACCCTATAGATTTACAATTTGCTTCAAATGCACCTCTATTAGCAGCTTCCATAATTCCAGGCCCACCTCCTGTCACAACCACGTGAGAATTACGGTTTTTATTTTGATTATTAATTGAAGCAAGTTTAGAAAACTCCCTTGCAGATTGATAGTAATGACTCATTAGAAGCAAATTTTCTAATCTATTTAAATTTCGTTTTAGAAGTATCGATTTAGGATTTTTTTTAATTAACTCTTTTATATTTTCAATTCTCTTTTGTGTATTTGATTCTTCTGTAATGCTTGCACCTCCAAAAATAATTATGGTTGAAAGAATTTTATTTTCTTCAAGGATTAAATCTGGTTTAGTAATTTCAAGAAGCATTCTGACTCCACGCATTTCATTTCGGCTAAGTAGACCAACATCTTCGTGAGCCAATTTATAACTATCAGAATTAATAATTAAATTCAAGTTTTTTAAATTATCTTTAGGGGATAAATGTTTTTTCATTTTAAACAAGAGTTTTAACTTTTCTTTCTAAAGGATTTAAAAAGAATCTTTTGATTTTGTTATTTTCGTAAATCCAATAGACAGGCGGACTTTTTCTTGCCTTAATTAAATTAATTTTGTCTAACTTTTGAGGAATAAATTCTTTAGCAGGATCAAAAAATTTATCTCTTTTGGGTTGATTTAAAACAATACTACCCTCTTTCCCTGAGATTGATCTGTGATAAGTTCCTATAGGAATTTCCAATGCTCCCATAGATCTATTTAAATAAATCACATGATGAGGTTCATCCCAGGAAGGATTTATTAAAACAAATGTCCTTTGCCCGGTAATAACTAAATTGTGGTCAATTTGATGATTGTGAACGTAATATTGCTCATCTTTTAAATCATCTGGTGGAGATATAGCTTCCCCAGAATGGATCACAACATCAGAACCATTAGAAGTATCTATGCCTGCATCGAAAAATATGACTTTTGGAGTCTCTCTAAAAACATTTATTGGGAAAAATCTTAATTCCATAGTGCTTACTCCCTTTCTTGAAAATTTACAAAATACTAAAAAATTTATTGACTTTAAAAACAGCTATTTTTTGATTTTTAATTGCAACAATCCAAGCAATCTTCTTGATTTGGATAATCTATACATTCCTTATTTAAAGTTTCTTCTAATAAATCTACTTTCTTAACATAATCAAAATCTTTTATTTCTTTGTTTGGAACTGTGAACTGAGTTTGTAGTTTCATTTTCTTTTCTCCTATTTAATACTGTTTTTTGAATCCATTCCAAGTTTGAGAAAACCTTAATCCCAGATAAGAAATTAAAATTGCCCAAAATAAAATTTCTATACCTAAATTAGTCATTTGCTTGGCCTCCTTTCTATCTGATTATTCTTTAGTACGGGTATTAAGTAAAAATCAAGCGTAAGAATACCTAAAAGTTAAAGATTTAATTACAAAAAATCTTGCAATGGTTGTTACTCGGATGTTCTGCACATTCGTTATTCCAATAAGCTTCAATTTCTTTGAGCTTATTATTATATGAAAGGTCTTTTTTATCCAAATTAATTTCTTGGATAGTAAATGTGTCCTTTAGTGCCATAAGACTTACTCCTTGACAACATCTATGTTCTAATTCATTTAAATAGTAAATTTCAAGTTTTTTGTGTGCGGTTAGATGAACAAAATTGTACGGATTAAGGATCAAAAAAAAATCTCAAAATATAAATAATTACAAGGAAAATATCTTCAAAAAATTTATTCCAAATTTAAAAAAATTTGTATAAATTTTGCTTAGAAATTATATTCTCTTAATACCTTCTTACTTCTTACAGTAGATATCATTCATCTAATCTATCTGCATATTCTCTTAAAATCTCAGCCATCTTCTGAGGTGGAATTTCTTGTTGATATTCTCTACATAAATCAAAAAATTTATCTAAGAAATCTTTCATTGAAGATGACATAAAAATTAGCGTTTCATTTTAAAAGTAAAGTATGCAAACCCACCAAGCAATAAAAGACTCACAACCCCATAAGTAATCGCTATGCCGTACATGTATGTCATTTATTTATAAAGATATAAGCAGAATATAAATAAACTAAGAAAACTCCAATAGCAATAGAACTTCCATAAATAAGAAAATTCCAAAATCTATATAATTTAGGTTTTTTAAATTCTTTTTCTTCTTCTTTAGTAATCATTTATTTTCTTTTTCTTTTCTGACAGCATTACCTTGTGCTCTTAATACCAAAGTTATCGTAAGGGCAGAGCTTAATATCACAGCATCAATTAATAGGTGCGGAGAAATATTCATCAGCTGAAAAGAGAAAAAAGAAGATTCATTATCTTTTCAGCAATAAATCTATTAAACATTAAAAAAAGAAGGACTTATCCCCCTAAGTTTAGATCGACTGTAAATCACTGTTAATTTTAGCTTTTTAGTTTCTCTTAATAAACAGCATTTTATTTAGCCAGAGCAAGAGAAGGCACCGGCAAGAATATTTTTAAAAATTGGTGCTTGACCCAAGCCATACAAAAAGAAAGTTGATGATGCGAGAGTAATAGCTATTTTAGAAGTCCTGTTAACTTTCAAATTTGATACTTTTGCAAATGCAGAGTTCATTAGATTCTTAAATTAATGATTCTATAATAGCTGCAAAAATTAAATATTCAGCATCAATATTTACCAAAGAATAATTTTATTGCTCCTTTTTCTCAGCTTGCATTTTTACAAGTTCAAATTCTTTTTTAGAAACTATTCTGATTTTGTATGCTGGATATCTTGTCTTCCACCATTTATTGATCGTAATAGCTACTCCTTCTAAATTTTGTTTACAAATATTGACCCATATAATCTTAGTTTCAACTTCTTTGTAGAATTGCCAACTTGTAGGTGAAGCCATTTAAAAATCGCAAATGAAAAAATTTATAATTGTTGAAAAAAATTCAATGAATTTGGGTATATGGTCCATAAGCTAAAACTTTTGTTTTTTTATAAGAGGATTTAGTAGAAGATATAGAATTTTCATTAAGTGGTAATAAAAAAAACTTTTAACAAAAAATTTACATCACTTTAGCCTTCTAGGAAAGTATTACTTTTATTTTATAACGAGTTTCAATTAAAAAATATCTCCGCAAAGAAGGGGCCAAAAATTGACCCCTCTTGGTGAAACTCTTCCAAAGAAACACCATTAAAATCTTACTCTGAAAGTTGCAAAGTTAAACAAATTAACAAAATTAAGATTAACAATTTACGCGGCCTTTTTAAAAGGATTCATATTCCTTAAAAAGTTATTACTTTTGCGGGTACTCATTTTTCTATATCTTTGATTTATATCCAGGATATACTTCCTAGCTTTCTTATCACTTTCAATTTTCTTTTTTTGAAGACGTAAAGCTCTTAAATCTTCTATTGACATGAGGCCATCATCTTCGTTGAAATTTAAATGATCAAATTGCATCAGTTTAAGAAATTAGTTTCTTCTTTAAGTGCAAGATTAACAACCTTATCTTTATTTGCAATAGAGATAATTAACCAACTTAATTCAAATTAGTTATTGAATGTTCAGAAAGCTATGAATTTAAGTATTAAAAACTTTTTAAAATCAAGAAAAACTTTTGATTGAATTAGATGGGGCTTCTACAGATACAAATGATTCTCCATAATGAGATTCGGCTGATCTTATCAGTAACCAGTAAAAGAAATTTACTAAAGCTTTCTCCACGAGGATTTAGAAACTAATTTAAATAAACTCATCATTTTTGTAATAGTAATATACAAAATAAATTTATTTCGCAATCAAGATATTTACCTTATAAAGCATAGTTGCATATTAATTAAGAAAAGTTTGCACTCTCAGGCTTTAGGCAGCGGACAAATCCTCGTGGAGTATTGGACTTTAGCCCGCTCTATTTTTTTTAGCAAAAGAAAAATAGCACTGCAAGGTAACTAGATCTCAAATTATTATATTTAATTCTGAATAAGCCTTTATTGGTTAATTGATCAAGAGTATCTGAGCAAATGTCGGTGTTGGTTATTGTATAAATATGTTACAAACATTAGTTATATCAACGGATTCAGTATTTTTGCTCATTGATATATTCATTCTTAGAATAATATTATTGTTGATGCCTATAGAAGGGTTAATTTTGAAAAAAATAGTTAAATTTTTTAAATTACTTAAGAGAAGAATCGATATTCATAATGCAGAGTCTGAATTGAGATTTATATTGGAAAATAAATAATGGGATTCCCACATTGCCCTATTTGTATAGTTCTAGCATTTGTTTCAGTTTTAATGGGAATTACTCGTAGTTGTATGTCCTATATTCTTTTTAGGGAGTTTGTGAGAGCTGAATCTAATTTTAAATTAAAATTTAGTTTCTATTAATTGTTGACATCTAAGTATAAATACTTTATAAATGGAATGTAGTCAATACTACAAAATCGTCCGATCTACCATCTGATAGACCGCAGTACGACTCAAGCCATAGGACGGGGACTTGAGCAAGTTCAGGAGCTGCATCATGGTAAACATGTATTTCAATGGAAAGTCATTCGTATATTGTAGAAAACACGAAGAAAAGTTGATAAAGCTTACTTATAGAGGATCTATTTATTTGAAATAAGATTATTAATTGCTTTTTTTAAAAAGTTTAGACATTTATTTGCGTTTTTGAACTAAGTACTTATTAATACGTTATAAGAAAAACTTATTGTAGAGATATTTTTTACCTATTTAAAAATTTATATATTCGTATATTTAGTAACGAGAAA